>DATDBV010000166.1:0-14816 GCA_036524715.1 Nakamurella sp.
TGATCAAACCCCGCTTCAGCAGATCCTTGGTATTGGTCAGCTTCACCCGGGAGTTACCCAACGGGGAGCCGCCGAACTCGTGCAGCAGGGCGGCGCGGGCCCGGACCGCGGGGGTGACGTCCAGGTAGTCCTTGGACAGCAGGCCCTGGTAGCCGTGCCGGTAGCCGATGATGTCGACCTCGGGGACGAGCTGGGTGTACCGGTTGATCAGTCCACCGACCGCCGCGGACAGGCACGGGGCGAAGCCGCCGGCGGTGAGCAGCGCGACCTTGCGCATGGTGATCGGGCCTTTCTCTTCGGACTGGTTCACTCCAGCGTAGGTGCCGGCGCCGATGACGCACGAAATCGGCACAGGACGCCGACCCGTTGGCCCGGTTGCGACCGGCACGGTGTGGCGAGCGTCACTGACCGTTCTGCGGGGTGGTGCTCGCCTCCTGCAGCGTCCCGACCGGGGTGCCGTTTGACCTGATCGGGCGGGGTTTGGTGACTGACCGTTTGCTTGGCAAACAACGCAGCACTGGTCGGAGCGTGAACTCGGGCACGTTGACCTCGTCTTGATCGATGCAGCAGACTAGTCACAGACAGCAGGACATGCATTGACGGTCATGTCCCCAAGTCACTCACAGTGAACATCACGAGCGTTCGTCGATGAACGCCGGATCGGAGCGCGGCACCTCGCCGAGGCAACGCAGCCACATTGGGGCGCACCGATTACCCAGCCACTCCGCTGCCCACCTGCCGGAGCGCACGCAAATCCCCAAGCTCACCCTGTCGAGCCGTCCTGATCTCTTCCGTTGGAGGAGTGCCTAGCCATGTCCCTGAACAAAGAACCCGACCAGATCGCAGTGCCGTTCGAGCTGGAACCCGACACCGGCGTGCGCGAGTCCGACGACCGCCGCCGCGGTGCCCGGGATTCACCCTCGCTGATGATGCTGGTGCTCGTCGCCACCATCGGCGTGTTGCTGTACACCACGTTCCTGTTCGACTTCTCGAACCGGGGGAACTGGATCCCGTACCTGATGGTACTGACGGCCGAGTCCGTCATCATCATGCAGACCCTGATCGCGCTGTGGACCATCCTGTCCAGCGGGCACAACCCCCGCGGCTACCGCTTCCACAACGCCCAGAACCGGATCTACGGCCCCGACCACAAGACCATCGAGCCGGACACCGATCTCACGCAGCTGCCCATGTACCTGCACGAGACACCGGTCGAGCTCGACGTCTACATCACCACCTACGGCGAAGACCTGGCGACGATCCGCCGGACGGTCACCGCCGCCGTGGCGATGCACGGCCGGCACACGACCTACATCCTGGACGACGGTAAGTCCGACGACGTGCGGGCACTGGCCGCCGAGCTGGGCGCGCAGTACATCGTCCGCGAGGGCAATGCCGGCGCCAAGGCCGGCAACATCAACAACGCGCTGACCCTGACCACTGGCGAGTTCTACGTCATCCTGGACGCCGACTTCGTGCCCAAGGAAGACTTCCTATACCAGACCGTGCCGTTCTTTGCCGAATCCGGCGTCGCGTTCGTGCAGACGCCGCAGGCATACGGCAACCTGCACAACCTGATCTCCCGCGGCGCGGGGTACATGCAATCGGTGTTCTACCGGTTCATCCAACCCGGCAAGAACCGCTTCAACGCGGCCTTCTCCGTGGGCACCAACGTCATCTTCCGTCGCAAGGCGATCGAATCGATCGGCGGCATGTACACGGCCTCCAAGTCCGAGGACGTGTGGACCTCGATCAAGCTGCACGAGAACGGTTGGAAGTCCGTCTACATCTCCACGGTGCTGGCGGTCGGCGACACCCCGACGACCATCGAGGCCTACACCAAGCAGCAGCAACGGTGGGCGACCGGCGGCTTCGAGATCCTGCTCAAGAGCAACCCGTTCTCCCGCAAGCGCAAGCTGACGCTGGACCAGCGGCTGCAGTACTTCGGCACCGCGACGTTCTACCTCATGGGTATTGCGCCCGGCATCCTGCTGCTGGTTCCGCCGCTGCAGATCTACTTCGGTCTGGCCCCGATCAACTCTGGCGTCAGCTTCGGCCAGTGGCTGCTGTACTACGCCGGGTTCTACTTCATGCAGATCATCGTCGCGCTGTACACGATCGGGTCGTTCCGCTGGGAGACCCTGATGCTGGCCACCGCGTCGTTCCCGATCTACGGCAAGGCGCTGGTCAACGCGATCTTCAACAAGGACACCAAGTGGCACGTCACCGGTGCCAAGCGCCGCAAGGCCTCGCCGTTCAACTTCATCACCCAGCAGCTGATGGCCTTCGTCTTCCTGGCGATCACCTCGGTGGTCGGCATCTGGCAGGCCATCACGGTCAGCTCGCTCACCCTGGCCCTGGTCTGGAACATGCTGAACACGTTCGTCCTGGGCCTGTTTGTGGTGACCGCGTTCCGCGAGATCCGGCACAACCGGCGCGAGGCGAAGGGCCTGCCGCCCAAGGGCAGCGCGAAGGTGGCCGCCGAGGCCGCCGCCCGGGCCGCCGAGCAGGCGCAGATCGGATCCGGACTGTCCGAGCGCACCTACGAGGGGCTGCCCCCGATGCGGGTCGGCGCGACCTCGGCCCACTGAACTCGTCGAAGCAGTTGAGTTCCCGTCAGGCCGAGGACGTCCTGAGCAGCCGGTGACGGCCGGCCGCAGCACCGCACCATCCACCGAAATGTCCCTGGGTGTGCCCGCAACGGGCCGCCCTGGGTCCGGACGTGAACCGGACCCGCAATATTCAGGAGTAATCCACCATGTCTTGGCGCAAGCGAATCGGCCTGGCCCTCGGACTGCTGTCCGTGCTCGTTCTGGCCGCCGGCCTGACCATGATCGTCAACTACAACAGCGGAAAGGTGGACAGCAAGTCCGCCTCGCTGGCGGCCGAGGACTACCCGGTCGGCACCGACTACTCCGGCACAGTCACCGCGCAGTACGTGAACGTCGGCGACCAGGTCGAGGCCGGGCAGCCGATCTTCGAGGTCGAGTCGGCCAACCTGCAGCGCGACCTGGCGCAGGACCTGGTCAACGAGGACAACCTGACCCACGAGGTCAAGGACGGCAAGACCCTGGTCATCACGGCCACCAACGCCGGCCAGATCGACGAGATCAACTACGCGCAGGGCGCCTTCGTGCCGGCGAACTCGACCATCGCCACCGTGCAGCAGGCCGGCACCATGTACGTCGAGGCCGATTTCCTGCTGTCCGCGAAAGACTACTCCCGGATCCCGTCCGGCGCGACCGTGGACGTCGTCCTGCCGAACAACCAGGAGATCCAGGCGACCGTGCAGCAGTTGCAGGTCCGCACCGAGAACGGTGAGGCCCGCACCCTGATCCGCGCCTACAGCGACGAGCTGGCCAACGGCACCGGCCTGTTCGCGGTCGGCACCCCGGTGCAGGCCACGCTGCACCTGACCAACGACGGAGTCGTCACCGACGTCACCAAGACCGTGACCGACTGGTTCGACCAGAACGTCTGACGCTGCCCGCAGCCCGATGGAGGGCCTGCCCTCCATCGGGCCGCGACCCGGCCGACGACCGCTCCTATCGATACCCATTGGATGAGATGACTATCAACGACAGCGACCGAACCTCGATCTCAGCAAAACGCAAGTTCGTGACCAGGAAGCCCGGCGCCCTGGTCAAGCCCCTCCTGCTGGTCGCCGGTGCCGCGCTGGTGGCCGGTTGCACCACCACCGGTGGCACCGAGTCCACCACGGGCTCCGGCTCCGGCTCTGGCTCTGGCTCCGGCGCGGCGACGACCGCCGCCCCCGCCCCGGACATCACCGCCGATCTGGCCGCGATCACCACCAAGGAGGTCGCGAAGATCTCCCCCAGCCGGCTGGCCGATGGGCTGGTCGCCCCGACCAACCGCTGGTTCTCCGGCCTGGTGTTCGGCGACAAGCCGCAGCCGGTGTTCCCGATGCCGCTGACCGCGGCGCTGACCGACGAGGGCTTCGCCCTCGGCCTGCCGATCGTCACCGACTCGGCCAAGGTGATCATGGGTGGGACGAACCCGCAGCTCCAGGTGCCGCTCGGCGCCTCGTCGATGAAGGTCACCGGGTACGACACGCTGACCGTCACCTCGACCTACTACGACGGCTCGGGCGCTGAGCTCGGCTCGGTGCTGCTGGCCCAGGGCTCACCGTTCGCGACCTACACCGCCGCGGCCGACCAGACCCTGGCCATCGAGCCGATCTTCAAGGCCGGATCGAGCGCGGGTCTCTACACCACGAACGTGGCCGGCGACGACTACGGCCTGGTGGTCGGCAGTGGTGCCAGCGTCGATGACGCCGGCAAGGTCACCCTGGCACAGGGCTCCACCGTCACGCTGTTCGGCGTGCCCGAAGGGGCGGACGCCGCCTCGCTGGCCGCCCTCGCGGCGGACCCGGTGGTCGGCGGATCCGTCGAGTACGCCGTCGACGGCGGCCACGTCACCACCACGCTGCAGTACCAGACCCGCAACGGCGGGGACACCGCGATCATGCCGATGGCCGATCAGACGGTGACCACCGGCACCAAGGGTTCGGGAACGTACGGGACCATCTACGGGACCGCAGACGTCTACACCGGCACCTCGGTGACCACCTCGGCGCCGCTGACCGAGCCGTCGTACCAACTCGACGTGTCGTCGCTGTCCGACGAGGACAAGGCGGCCGTGATCGAGCAGCTCAAGACCGATGCCGCGGCGATCGACTTCACCGCCGCCGACACCTACTTCGGCGGGAAGTACCTCTACCGCGGAGCCAACCTGATGACCCTGGCCGAGCAGCTGGGCGTCGACGACGTCGCCGCCGACCTGCGGACCAAGCTGACCGCCGAGCTGGAAATGTGGTTCGACCCGACCCGGGGCGCCACCGAGGCGATCAAGAGTTTCGTGTACGACGATGCGATCAAGTCGATCATCGGCCAGGAGGCATCCTTCGGCTCCGATGAGCTCAACGACCACCACTTCCACTACGGCTACCTGATCTACGCGGCCGCCGTGGTGTCGGCGAACGACCCGGCCCTGGCCGAGAAGATCGCCCCGGTGGTCGACCTGGTGGTCGCCGACATCGCCTCCGCCCAGGCCTCCTCCGCGTTCCCGCAGTACCGCAACTTCGATCCGTACGCGGGCCACTCGTGGGCGTCCGGCAGCAGCCCCTTCGCCGACGGCAACAATCAGGAGTCCTCCAGCGAGGCGGTCAACGCGTGGAACGCGGTTGCGCTGTGGGCCAAGGTCCGTGGCGACGCGGACCTGCAGACCCAGGCCACGTGGATGATGAGCACCGAGGCGAACGCCGCCAAGCTGTACTGGACGAACGCCGACTTCAGCGAGTTCCCGGCCTTCACCGGCACCATTGCCGCGATGAACTGGGGCGGCAAGCGGGACTACGCCACCTGGTTCAGCGCCGAGCCGGGCGCGATGCTGGGTATCCAGCTCATTCCGATGGGCTCGTACTCGACCGACCTGGCCGGCGACGCAGACCGGATCAAGGCCAACCTCGACCAGGGCGCGGCCGGCGGCTACGGCGTCCAGTTCGGTGAGTACATGGCCCAGTACCTGGCGCTGGCCGACCCGGCCGCCGCGCGGTCCGAGCTGGCCAACCTGCCGGCCGAGATCGACAACGCCACGACCAAGTCGTACGTGATGGCCTACGTGTTCTCGCAGGCGCAGGCCTCGGGTTCATAGTCGGCTCGTCGAACAGCCACCCAGCTCAACCAAGGCCTCACCCCCCGGCGACTGGACCGTCAACCCGCCGGCCGGGGAGTGAGTGGGGGAGCCTCGGTCGCCCCGGTCTCTAGGGACAGGGCCGGGGCGACCGACGGTGAGCTTCCCGATACGGGATGCTACTCACCGGCGGTCTACGGAGCGCGAAGTGCCTTCCTCACCGATAACGACAGCCCGGATCTGGTTCGCCAGGTCCGGGCTGTTTCGCATCCGTTCAGGCCTCGGCCGGGCCCGGGGTCAGCAGGTCGACGATCAGTTGCATCCCCGCGGCGGTCTGGTCGAATTTCGCTCGCATCTCCGCAAAGCCCTTGTCGACGGTCGACTCGAGTCGATCCATGCGCTGGTCGAAGCCGTCCATGCGCTGGTCGAAGCCGTCCATGCGTCGTTCCAGCCGGTCGAACCGCTCGGCGGTTTGTACCCCCAGGGCGTTGATCGCCATCCGGTGTGCGTCCACCTTGATGGTCAGATCGGCCAGGTCGCGGTCGCGGGCGGCGGCCAGGTGTCGGGCGGCCGCGGCGTCGGCGGCGACCTCCTCGACGCGGGTCTCCAGCGCGGAGACCCGGGCCTCCAGTTCATCAGGCATGGACCGAGGCTAACCGAGGCGACCAGCCCCACGGAACGGCCATCTTGCGGATTGTGGACAACTCACGGTCAGCTCCGTCAGAGGGCGGCGTAGATGTCGAAGTCAAGGTCGAGGTGTCGCCCGACCCAGCCCCTGGAGCCTTTGACGCCGAACGCATGTCGGTCCAGGTGCTCGGCGCGCGCTTGCACGCGTATCCCCAGCGGCTCCTGCACGACCCTGTCGAATTTCAACTCGACATCAGCTGTCACGCCGTGGGCTGTCACCGGCCCACCGAGCAGCCAGTGGTCCCCGTCCCAGCGAAGGTTGCTGGAATTGAATGCAATGTCGGGGTAGGTCGCGGTGTCCAGCAGCGTGGCAGAGCGGACAACCTTGTCCCGCTTGGCATTGCCCGACGCGAAACTGTTGGCGTCGATCGATATGGTCACCGTAGATGCGGTGGGTGGGTCGGCGATCTGGATCTCGCCGGAATTGATGCGGAACGTCGCGTGCACGACTCCGAGTCCGAACATGTGGCGCCCGGCATAGCGCACAGAGGACCGTTCCGGATCGATGCAGTATGTGCCGACGGCGGGAAATGCAACTGGGGAGATGGTGTGGGCGGTCATTGCTACCTGCTTTCTGACAGTGGGTATTCAGGGGTATTCAGGGGTATTCAGAGCTGCGAGAGAACCTCATAGAAGTCCGGTTGCGGGGAATCGGCGCCCATCTCGGCGACCCCGGTTCGACGTTCCTGCTCGAGCCGGGCGCCGGCGAGACGTCCGTTCTCCTCGGTATCCCAGAGGGTGACACCGAGCATCTTGCCGTGTTCGCGGTTGAGTAGGGTGAGGCAACCGGCGAATCCCGGCTGGGCCCGAAGGACGGGAACGACGCGCTCGTGGAATCCCTTCATCCCGATGACTTCCAGTTGGTCCGATTGCCCGTGAAACTCGACCACATGAGCGATCATTTCGAGCCTCCCACTCCTGAATTCGGCTGCGCCCTGGACGGGCGAGAACCACAGCGTGCCGGGTGGGTGTAGCGAAGCTGTTGCGGTTTCGTTGGCGTCGATAACGGGCTACCCGGGTGGGCCGCTACGCTGTCTTGATGTCCGTCGTGGTCCGGGTGCTGGGCCCGTTGGAGGTGATCTGCCACGGGCGCTCGGTGGCGATCTCGGGCCGCAAGGAGCGCGGGCTGCTGGTCATTCTTGCGTTGCAGTCTGGTCGGGTCGTGCCGTCGACGCGGCTCATCGAAGCGTTGTGGGACGGCGAGCCGCCGGCGTCGGTCGAGGTGTCGCTGCGGGTGTTGGTGTCCCGTGTTCGCACCGCATTGGCCCGCGCGGGTGCTGACCACCCGATCGTGGCGTCCTCGCTCGGGTATTCATTGACCGCCGATGACGTTGACGTCGCCCAGTTCGCGACGCTGTCCACCCGAGGTCGCAAAGAATTGGCCGACGGGCGGTTCGTCGCCGCATCCGCGACGTTGGCGCAGGCGTTGGCGCTGTGGCGAAGCGAGCGGTTGGCGGAGGCCGGCACGAGGTACCTGCAGGCCGAGTCGGACCGGTTCGTCGAGGTCAGGCTGTCCGTCCTCGAGGCCAGGATCGGGGCGGATCTGGCGTGCGGCCGGCACGCCGACGTGCTCGGTGAACTTGCGGCGCTGTGCGCTGGCAACCCGTTGCGCGAAGGGCTCTGGGCGCAATGGATCATGGCGCTGTATCGGTGTGGGCGGCAGGCCGAGTGCCTCCGGGCATACCAGAACCTCCGGTCGGCGCTGGGCGTGGAGTTGGGGATCGATCCCAGCCCCGCGCTGCGCAGGCTGGAGGCAATGGTGCTGGCCCAGGACCCGGTGCTGCAGCCACCGGAGGCGTCGCCGCCGACCGCCAGGCACCTTCTCCCGTCGGCTTTGGATGTCGGTGAGCGAGTCCCCCTGGCGGGGCGGGGCTTGGAGCTGCGGGTGCTGGCGACGGCCTGGGCCGCCGCATGCGCCGGGCGCTCGGCAACGGTGCTGGTGTCCGGGGACGCCGGCATCGGAAAGAGCCGGTTGCTGCGCGAGTGCGCTCGCTCCGCACAGAGCGAGGAAGGGATCGTGCTGTACGGGCGCTGCGACCCAGAACTCGCGATCGCCTGCCAACCGTTCGTCGAGTGCCTGTCCGAGGCGGTCGCGGCCAGCCCCGACCGAGTCCTGGCCGACGTCGGCGAACGGAAACTCGCAGAACTCGCCCGCATGGTCCCCGAACTGGCAAGTCGGCGACCCGACCTGCCGCCCCCGGCAAGGTCGGACCCTGACCTCGAGCGCTACCTGCTGTTCGGTGCGGTGGGATCGCTGCTCTCCGCGCTGGCCCGATCGGCTCCCGTGCTGGTTGTTCTCGACGATCTGCACTGGGCGGACCGGCTGACCCTGCAGCTGCTGACCCACCTGACCGGGCTGCGGCTCGGGCGGATCATGTTCGTGGGCGCGCACCGGCACAGCGAGCGTCCCGACGGGCCATTGGTCGAGACGTTGGGCACCTTCCACCGGATTGCCGCGATCACCCGCGTTGCGCTGCACGGCATCACACCGCAGCAGGCGGTCGAGGTGATGGGCGCGATCGCCGGCCGGGAGCCCGACGACGCGGCCGTTCACCTGGCCGAGGTGCTGCACCAGGAGACCGCGGGCAACCCCTTCTATCTGACCGAGATGCTGCGCCACCTCGTGGAGGCGGGGGTGATCGTCGAGCTGCCGGACGGACGGTGCACGGCGAGTGCCGCGGTGACCTCGGCCGGTCTGCCCGACAGCGTTCGGGAGGTGCTCGACGCCCGCCTCGCCCGGTTGGGGGATCAGGCGGCCGGCGTCCTGGCGATGGCGGCCGTGATCGGCCAGGAGTTCGACGTCGAGCTACTGTTCTGCACGACCCAGCTCGACGAGGACCGCCTGCTCGACCTGCTCGACGCGGGCGTACGCACCGAACTGGTCCAGGAGGTTGACGAGCGGGTCGGACGGTATCGATTCGCGCACGCCCTGGTGCAGCACACCCTCTACACGGGCCTCAGCACCACCCGCCGCACCCGTGCCCACGCCCGGGTGGCCACGGCGATGGAATCCCTCGGTGGGCGGGCATCGGGCGAGCTCGCCTACCACTATCTGGCCGGCATCACCCCAGCCACGGTCGAAAGAGCGATCCACCACGCGCGAGCCGCCGGCGAACATGCGCTGGCGGTGTCCGCTCCCACCGAGGCCGTGCGCTGGTACTCCGCCGCGCTCAACGTGCTCCCCCCGCCCCGCGACGACATCGACCACGCGCGACTCCAACTCGAGCTCGGCATTGCCCAGCGCCGGGCCGATGATCCCGGCTACCGCGAAACGTTGCTCAGCGCCGCTCATATCGCTCACCGACGGGGAGCGCACGACCTGCTCGTCGATGCCGCGATAGAGGGCCACCCCGGCGGTTTCAGCAGTCTCGGGCAGGTCGACGCCGAGAAGGTGGCCGTCCTCGAGACGGCACTGACGGTGGCCCCGAGTGATTCGAAGCGGGCTCAGTTACTCGCAGCGCTGTCCGGTGAGTTGACCTGGCATCCGGATCATCAGCGCCGACTTGCCCTTGCCGATGAAGCAGTGTCGATCGCCCGCCGCACGGGCGACCCCGACACGTTGTTCGAGGCCATCCTCCGGCCGGGACCCGCGACGTGGGTGCCGGAGACCTCCGAGCGGCGGGTCGACCTGTTCCGGGAGGCCGTCGCCCTCGCGGACCGCGCCGAGGACCCGATAGGCCGGATCGATGTCGTCTCGATCCTGTCCTCCGCACTCCTGGAGCGCGGGCTCGCGGATCGATTCGACAATGAACTCGACGCTGCTGCGCAGATCGCGATGGAGTTCCAGGAGCCCCTGATGCGGTCGATGATCTTGCTTACCAGATGCTGCCTCACCATCGTGCGCGGAGAGCTCGAACTCGCCGAGCAGCAGGCAACCCAGCTTCTGGAGATCGGCGGGCACAGCGGGGACCCCGAGGAGGGACACAACGAGGTGCTCGGGATCATCCGATGGCACCAGGGCCGAATCGTGGAGGCGTTACCCTTCCTTCGCGCGTCGCTGGCTCGACTGCCGGATCTGTCCGGTCCCCGGGCGGCCCTCGCGGGTGCCGAAGCGGTCACCGGCGATCACGACGTGGCCGGCACCCTGCTGAGTGAGGCGGTCCACAGCAATTTCGAGATGCTTTACGGCCCAGCATGGTTGGGCTGCATGTGTCAATGGGCCGCGGTCGCCGCCGAACTGGGCGACACCCGCGCGGCCGACATCCTCTATCGAAGACTCTTGCCGTGGCAGGAACTGTTCGGCACGGCGGGACCGATCCCCATCCACGGTGTGAGCCACGCCCTCGGCCGTCTCGCCGTACTACTGGGGGACATCGACAGCGCCGAGCGACACTTCGCCGTCGCGTGGCGCATGCACCGCAGGATGCGCGCTCCGTTCTACACCGCCGAGACCGAGCTGTACTGGGGCAGGATGCTGATGCAGGCAGACCCCGACCGTGCCCGATCCCTGCTCGACCACGCCCTCGACCTCGCGCGCCGCTACGGGTTCGGCGACGTCGAGTGCCGCGCGGCGGCGGCACTTGTCAGCGGCTGAGCCCGTTGCGGGCCGGTGTCGTGCGGGGTGGTGAGGATCAGATGGGCGACCAGGGCGGTCCACCCGGTCTGGTGTCCGGCCCCCAGGCCCATGCCGGTGTCGCCGTGGAAATATTCGAGGAACGGGATGTTGTCCTTCCAACGTGGGTCGAGTGCGAGCAGGTCGTACCAGCCGTGCACCGGTCGCCGACCATCCGGTCCGGGCAGGAAGATCGACACCAGCCGGCGCGAGATGTCATCGGCCGCTTGACCGATCGTGAGCTGCCGGCTGGAACCGGTCGGGTAGTCGACCAGCATCTCGCCGGGAGCCAGCCGGTCGTAGTCCCGCAACGCCTCCACCAGCAGGACGTTGAGCGGCATCCAGATCGGGCCACGCCAGTTGGAATTGCCGCCGAACAGATTCGTGGTGGACTCGCCCGGTTCGTAGTCGACCGAGGCCACCACTTCGCCGACCCGCACCGTGAACGGGTGCTCGCGATGCCAGGCCGAGACCGAGCGGATGCCGTAGTCGCCGAGCAGGCCGGACTCCTCGAAGACGTTGCCCAGCAGGCGGATCAACCGATCCGGCGGCACCAGGGCGAGCATCCGGTGGTGGGTCCCGTCGACGTCTCGAGCATGGAACGGGCTCAGGTACTCGGGGTGGTTGGACAGGTACCAGACCGCCCGGGAGGCGAAGTCCGGTAGATCGTCGTCGGCGACCGCATGGTCGTAGGTGAGCGCCGCCCGCAACGGGATCAGTCCGACCAGTGACTTGACCTTCATCGGCACGTCCAGGCCGCCGGCCAGGTGCAGCACGTCATAGAAGTAGGCGTCCTGGTCGTCCCACATCAGCCCGCCGTTGGCGGCGCCGGCGATCGTCAGGAAGTGCTCGAAGAACTTGGTGGCGACATCCTGGTAGGCCCGGTTGTGCCGGGCCAGCCGCAGCGCGATGTCCAGCAGGTCCAGCGCGTACATCGCCATCCAGGCGGTGGAATCGGCCTGCTCCAGGAAGCCGACGTCCGGGGACAGGGACGACCGGTCGAGCGGAGAGATGTTGTCCAGTCCCATGAATCCGCCCTCGAACAGGTTGTCCTGCTCGCGGTCCTTGCTGTTCACCCACCAGGTGAAATTGATCAGCAGCTTGTGGAAGATCCGGGCCAGGAACTCGAAGTCGGTCCGGCCGTCGATCTCGAACACCCGGATCGCCGCCCAGGCGTGCACCGGCGGGTTGACGTCGGAGAAGTTCCACTCGTACGCGGGCAGCTGCCCGTTCGGATGCATGTACCACTCGCGCAGCAGCAACACCAGCTGCTGCTTGGCAAAGGCCGGGTCGATGTGCGCGATGGTCACGCAGTGAAAGGCCAGATCCCAGGCGGCGAACCACGGGTACTCCCACGGGTCCGGCATCAGGATCACTTCGTGGTTGTTCAGATGCCGCCAACTGCCATTGCGGATCGCACCTCGGCCCGGTGGCGGCGGCGGTTGGCCCGGGTCGCCGGACAGCCAGCGGGACACGTCGTAGTGATAGAACTGCTTGCCCCAGAGCAGTCCGGCGAACGCCTGCCGGGCCACCCGGTACTCCTCCGTACCCCGGTCCACCGGAATCACCGCGTCGTAGAAGGCGTCCGCCTCGGCCCGTCGGGTGGCCAGCACCGCGTCGAACTCGTCGGCGACGTCGACCGGGGCCACGGCCAGCACGGATGGGTCGGAGTCGATCGCCGGGTGCGGCGCGCCGATCAGGCGCACCCGAACCCGGGCGGAGCCCCCGGCCGGCACGGTCAACCGGTAGTGCAGCGCCGCCTTGGTGCCGTGGTGATCCGGATTGACCGTGTCCGCGCCGTGCCGCACATGTTCGTCGATACCGTCCTTGGGGTAGGGCGTCTCGTTGACGCCGCCGAACAGGCGGGTGACGTTGGTCTCGTTCTCGCAGAACAGCGGCTCGGGGTCACCCTCGCCGACCAGCACCAGCGGTCCGGACCGGGAGTGCTCGCCGACGATCCGGCCGGCGCCCAGCCGCATGGCAGGCTTCGGATGATCGGCGTATCCCCACGACCAGGTGTTCCGGAACCACAACGTGGGCAGGACATGGATGGTGGCTTCCTCCGGGCCGGGGTTCTCCACGGTGATGTTCATCAGCAGGTCCCGCGGGCCGGCCTTGGCGTAGTCGACGGTGACCACCCAGTACCGGTTCTCGTCGAAGATGCCGGTGTCCACCAGCTCGTACTCGGGCTCCGGCTTGCCGCGGCGCGCGTTCTCGGCGACCAGGTCGCCGTAGGGGAACTCCCGCTGCGGGTAGTGGTAGCGCCAGGTGTTCCAGGAATGGGTGGGGGTGGAGTCCAGGTACCACCAGTACTCCTTCACGTCCTCGCCGTGGTTGCCCTGCGGTCCGGTGAGGCCGAACATCCGCTCCTTGAGGATCGGGTCGACCCCGTTCCACAGGCCCAGCGACAGGCACCAGTTCTGCGTGGCGTCGCAGAACCCGGCCATCCCGTCCTCGTTCCAGCGATACACCCGGGACCGGGCGTGGTCGTGCGGAAAGAAGTCCCAGGCGTTGCCGTCGGCGCTGTAGTCCTCGCGCACGGACCCCCAGGCCCGTTCGGACAGGTAAGGGCCCCAGTCCCGCCAGGGCGCCGTGCCGGCGTCGGCCTCGGCCAGCCGCGAACCCTCCGCGATGTCCGGTGCCCCGCCCGGGGGTGACGTGCGGGTGGTGGCCATGCTCAGGACCCCTTCCCGCGCGGAACAACTTCCCCCGCGCGGATCAACTCGCGTCGAATGTGACTGGTGTGACAGAAGTAAGCGAATTCGTCCGCGCGTGTCAGAGCGCCGGCTTGTCGGCATCGTCGTCGGCCCAGGCGATCCGGCCGACCGAGTCTTCCAGTTCCAAGTCGGCGGCGCGGTCGTGGTGGAAGTAGTCGTCGGCCCAGTTGAGGAAGGCGTCGACGCGGCTGTGCAGGCCGGACAGCAACACGGCATGCAGCCCGAGCCAGGAGACGAAGGCCAGCGGGCCTTCGAGATGATGCCGGTGGGAACCGATCTCGGCGACGGCGGCGTTGCGGCCGATCATCGCCATGATGCCCTTGTCGTGGTAGTGGAACGGGGTGACGTCCTTGCCCTCGACCAGCGCGACGATGTTCTTCGCGGCCCACTTGCCGGACTGCTCGGCGACGGAGCCCAGCTGGGGCAGTGCGTGGCCGTCCGCGCCGGGGATGTTGGCCACGTCGCCGATCGCGTACACCCCGGGGTGATCGGGCACGGTCAGGTCGGCAGCGACGTCGATCCGACCGCCGCGCCCGCTGCTGATGCCGGACTGCCCGACGATGGGTGCGCCGAAGATGCCGCCCGCCCAGATCACGGTGTCGGTGGGCACGGTGCTGCCGTCGGACAGGGTCGCGCGGTCGGCCTGCACCCCAGCGACGGCCACGCCGAAGGTGATCTGCACGCCCTTCTCGGTGAGTTTGTCGCGCGCGTATTCGTGGGACTTGTCGGTGAACGGCTTGAGCAGGGCATGACCATGGTCCACGAGCCGGACCGTCGCCTCGGCGGCCAGCTTGCCCTGTTCCTTCAGGGCGCCGAAGAGTTCGGCCAGCGCGCCGGCGGTCTCCACCCCGGTCGGCCCGCCGCCGCAAATGATCACCGTATACGGGTCGGCCGTGGTGACGGGATCGCACAGCCTTCGCAGCCGATCCCGCAGGTGTTGTCGCAGCCGTCGGGCGTCCGGCACCGAGTACAGCGGGAACGAATGCTCGGCGGCGCCCGGCACGCCGAAGAAGTTGGCCTGTGAGCCGGCCGCGATGACGAGGTAGTCGGCGGTGTGCGCGCCGGACGTGGTGGTGACAGTGCGGGTGGCCGCGTCGATCTCGGTGATCTCTGCTACCACGGTGGTCACCGACGATTTGTCCTTGAACGCCGTGGCCAGCGGCCGGGCGACATCCTCGGCCGGTAGTTGGGAGCTGGCCACCTGATAG
>DATDBV010000167.1:0-27611 GCA_036524715.1 Nakamurella sp.
AGGTTCGTCTGGCGATCGGGGTCCTCGGGACGACCGGGGTCCGTACGGTGACCGTGGTCAACGGGACGACCGCGGTCGGAACGGCGAAAGCGGATCCAGGGACCATCGACATCCCTACAGCGACCGGGGTTCGCGGGATGACCGGCGTCCGTACGGTGACCGGGGCCCACGTGACGATCGGGGCGCTCAGACGGATCGGCCCAACCGGCGCGACGCGGACGACGACCGTCGGCGCAGCTGGGATCGCGACCGGGACGGTGGCCGGCCCGATCGCGGACCGGCCGGCCCTCGTCCTGCCGATGGCAGTTCCGGCCGTCGGCACGACCAGGCCTCCGGTGCGTCGACGGACCGGCGCGGCGACCGTGACGACAGCCATCGGGGTCGCCCACACCGCCCCGAGGGCGACCGGTTCGACCGGCCGCGGAACGAGCGCGCCGACCGGGCCGAGCGTCGAACCGACCGACCCCGGGAGACCCAGGATCCCCGCCGAGGTGACCGGTCACCGGACCGGCGGCCGGACGACCGTCGCGCGTCCGGGACGGACTTCGGCGGCAACCTCAGCGCCGGGCTGTGGGCGGCCGGCGACACCGCTCCGGCCGCCCGCCGTCCACGGGACGGCGGCGCGGCGGACGGCCCCGCCACTCGATCACCCGACCGCGATGCGAGCGAGCGCGCCAACGGCGTCGGCCGACGGCCCGAGCGGGCCGGAGCCGGCCATCGCGATCGGCGGGTTCCCGACCGGACGGACGGCTCCCGCGACTCGCGGTCGGAACGGGTCGACGCGCCGCGAGTGCCCGAGACGGGTTCCCGCCGGCGCGCCGAGGACATCGGCGAGACCTGGCCCGACCTGCCGGAATGGGCGACCCCGGACGCATTGGACGCCGACGCCCGGCGCGATCTTCGTGGGCTGAGCAAGGAGGGCGCAGCCTGGGTCGCCGCCCACCTCGTTGCCGCCGGCACCCTCGCCGACGACGACCCGGAAACGGCCTGGTGGCATGCCCGCGCGGCGCGGGCGCGCGGCGGGCGGATCGCCGTGGTCCGGGAGACCGTCGGCCTGGTCGCCTACCGCGCCGGTGAATGGGCCGAGGCCATCGGTGAGCTGCGGGCGGCCCGCCGGATGGGCGGGGGGCCCGGCCATCTCGCCGTCCTCGCCGACTGCGAACGCGCCCTGGGCCACCCGGAGAAGGCCATCGAACTCGCGCGCTCGGACCAGGCCGCCGAGCTCGACGACGAGGCCAGGATCGAGTTGGCCACCGTGGTGGCCGGGGCCCGCGCCGACCTCGGCCAGATCGACGCCGGGCTGGCCCATCTCGAGCAGTTCGGCCCCCAGCAGCTGGGCCGGCACCCACGCCTGGCGTACGCGTATGCGGATCTGCTGGACCGGGCCGGTCGCGACGCGGACGCGTTGACCTGGTTCATCCGCGCCGCGAACGCCGACGTGGACGAAGACACCGACGCCCACGAGCGGGTCGAGGCGCTGGCCGCCTCGGTGGGAACAGGACCGACTGCGGCGGCGGCCGTCGAGGCGGAAGCGGAAGCCGGCATGGCCGAATCGGCCCAGCCGCAGGCCACCGCGGCGGCCGAACCAGCTGCCGACCCGCGGGAGCCGGTCGTGGAGTCCGACCCCGGCGAGTCGGCGGTCACCGAATCGCCGGTCGTGGAGGAAGCCACCGCGGACACCGCTGAGGGTGCCGATCCCGGGCCGACCGTCGACAATGACGTGGCCGACGACATGACGGCGATTCTGTTCTCGGACGATCCGCTGGCGGGAGAACGATGACCACCCTGGCCCAGACCCACGACGCGCTGCTCCTCGACCTGGACGGCACTGTCTATCTCGGTGGGCAGCCCATCGATCACGTGGCACCCGCACTGGCCCGCGCCGGAGTGCTCGGCGCCAAGTCCGTCTTCGTCACCAACAACGCGTCCCGGCCACCGGCGGAGGTGGCCGCGGCGCTGACGTCGATGGGTGTCGCCGCCGAGCCGACGGACGTCCTGACCTCGCCTCAAGCGGCGGCCGTCATGCTCGCCGACCGGCATCCGGCCGGCGCCAGGGTCCTGGTGATCGGTGCGCCGTGGCTCGAGGAGTCCGTCCGGCAGGCCGGCCTCGAGCCGGTGCGGCTGGCCGAGGAGAACCCGGTCGCCGTCGTCCAGGGTCATTCGCCTGACACCGGGTGGCGGGACCTGGCCGAGGGATGCATCGCGCTGCGGGCCGGCGCCGACTGGGTGGCCTGCAACGTCGACACCACGCTGCCGACCGACCGTGGCATGTTGCCCGGCAACGGCTCGATGGTGGCCGCCCTGGTGGCCGCCACCGGCCTGCACCCGCGGGTGGCCGGCAAACCGGAACGCCCGCTGCTGGACGCCGCCGTCCGCCTCGCCGGCAGCACGCGGCCGTTGGTGGTCGGCGACCGCCTGGACACCGACATTGCCTGCGCGGTCGGCGCGTCGACGCCGAGCCTGATGGTGCTCACCGGCGTTTCCACGGCGACCGACCTGATGGCCGCCGACCCCGATCATCGACCCACCTACCTGGCCTTCGACATGCGCGGGCTGGTCGAGGAGGACCGGGCCGTGCGGATCCCCGGCCCTGCCTCGGCCCGGAGCAGCCGGGAGTGGTCCGTCGGCAGCGACTCCTCCTGCCTGGTCCTCACGGCTGAACAATCGAGCGACGGCTCGGTATCGGACGCCGCGGCGCTCCGGGCCCTGGCCCTGCTCACCGCGGCCGCCTGGGGATCCGGACTCACCGCCGTCCGCCCGCACGACCTCACTGCCGCCGCCGCGCTCACCCGGTGCGGCATCCCGGTCCGGCCGACGCATTCCGGGCAGCGGATGTTCGAGGAGTCGCTCGACTGAACGTCGTTCCCGACGCGGTGCACGCGTCGGGCGCATCGAGACGGTCGACCACCGCAGACGTGGCGCGATGAACGTGCTCGCGGCCTCGGCGGGCGCCAGCTCCGGCGACTCCTCGGCGATGGTCCGCAGCGGCCGTTCGGTCCCGATCATCTCGGCCGGCTACCGGGTCGGGGCGGCCGGCTCGTCCTCCGCGCAGTGAGCCCGTTGCCGAACCGATGGGACGATCGACTGGTCGGTGCGGCGCACCGGCGTTCGACCGTGAGACCGGCTCCGGCGACGTAGGTTGGACCGGCACAACGACCGCAACCGCCGGGAGGCACGACGGTGAACCAGGCCCATCCGACCCCGCAGCCCGACCCCGGCGCGCCGGTCGACGGGCTGCTCGCCCAGGCCGAGGCCGACCTCGCCGGCCTGGATCACCTGACGACGCACGATCAGGTGGCCGGGTACGACCGGATCCACGAGTCGCTGGTGCAGGCGCTGGCCCGCACCGGCGAGTCGAGCGGGCAGCCCGGTGGGCGTCCGGTGCCCGGACGGCCGGGTGCGTAGGAGCCGGCTGGACGCCGAGTTGGTCCGGCGCGGTCACGCCCGGTCCCGCGCGGAGGCGGCCGAGTTCATCGCGGCGGGCCGGGTGCTCGTCGCCGGCCAGGTCGCGTCCAAGGCGTCCACCGCGGTGGATCCCGCGGTCGCCCTCCTCGTCCGGGACGCCGAGGCCGACCCCCGATGGGCCTCCCGCGGCGCCCACAAGCTGATCGGCGCCCTCGACGCCTTCACCGATGTCGTCGTCGCGGGCCGGCGCTGCCTGGACGCCGGCGCTTCGACCGGCGGCTTCACCGACGTACTGCTCCGGCGCGGGGCCCGCGAGGTCGTCGCCGTCGACGTCGGGTACGGCCTGCTCGTCTGGGGGCTCCAGTCCGACGACCGGGTCCGAGTGCTCGACCGCACCAATGTCCGCCACATCACCCCGCACGACATCGGCGGTCCGGTCGACCTGGTGGTGGCCGATCTGTCCTTCATCTCGCTCACTCTGGTGCTGCCCGCCATCGTCGCCTGCGCCCGACCGGACGCCGACCTGGTGCCTATGGTCAAACCCCAGTTCGAGGTCGGCAAGGAGCGGCTGGGTGCCGGCGGCGTGGTGCGCGATCCGGCCCTGCAGGTGGATGCGGTGGCGACCGTGGTGCGGGCGGCTGGTCTACTGGGGTGGGGCACGGCCGGCGTCGTCGCCTCGCCCTTGCCCGGTCCCAGCGGCAACGTGGAGTTCTTCGTGCACCTGCGACGCGACACGGCGGTCGACGACCCGTTCGCCGACGGGCGTTCGGCTGCGCTCATCGCTGCCGCGGTCGAGCGGGGGCCGGGATGAGCGAGGCTTGCCGAGCGACTGTCGGGCACGGTCTTGCCGGCGCCGCTTTCGGGGCGACCGATCCCGCGAGGCGTCCCGGATTGGGGCCGGTGGTGAGCGAGGCTTGCCGAGCGACTGTCGGGCACGGTCTTGCCGGTGCCGCTGACGGGGCGACCGAGCCCGCGAGGCGTCCCGGAAGGGGGCCGGTATGACCCGCCGTCGCATGCTGCTGGTCGCGCACACCGGCCGTCCCGACGTGGACATCACCGCCCGCAAGGTCGCCGCCACGCTGGCCGACGCGGGTATCGAGCTGTTTGCCTCTTCCGATGAGAGTCGCGAACTGGGGTTGAGCCGATTCGAACCGGCCACGGACTCCGATCCGGCGGACACTGCGGCCGTCGAGATCGTGGTGGCCATCGGCGGTGACGGCACCCTGCTGCGCGCGGCCGAGCAGGCCAGACCGCTGTCGGCTCCCGTGCTGGGCATCAACCTGGGCCGGGTCGGATTCCTCACCGAGGTCGACATCGACCACGTCGACGCGGCGCTGCAGTCGATCATCGATCAGCGCTACCGGGTGTCCTCCCGGATGACGGTGCAGGTTTCCGTCGAGCACGACGGCGAGTTCGTCACCGATGGGTGGGCGCTCAACGAGATCAGCGTCGAAAAGGTCAGCCGGGAACGGATCCTGGACGTCGTCGTGGAGGTGGACGGTCATGGGGTGTCCGCCTACGGCTGCGACGGCGTGCTCTGCGCGACACCCACCGGATCCACGGCCTACACCTTCTCGGCCGGCGGGCCGGTGCTCTGGCCGGGTGTCGACGCGCTGCTGGTGGCCCCGTCGAACGCGCACGCCCTGTTCGCCCGTTCCCTCGTCGTCTCCCCGGAATCCACGGTCACCGTGCACATCGACCCGGCCGGGCCCAGCGCCATCCTGGTCTGTGACGGGCGGCGGGCGCACGAGATCCCACCCGGGTCGCGGGTGCACGTATGCAAGGGGCCCAAGCCGGTGACGCTGGTCCGGCTGGGCGACCAGACCTTCACCGACCGGCTCGTCCGCAAGTTCAAGCTGCCGGTGCACGGCTGGCGCGACCAGCGTCATTGATATTTTTCGTACAGAGGTACTTCCATACGCACGTTCGAACGCGGTATGGTCGAACATATGTTGCAAGAGCTGCGCATCATGGACCTGGGCGTCATCGACGAGGCGGTCATCGAACCCGACCCCGGCTTCACCGTCGTCACCGGTGAGACGGGGGCGGGCAAGACCATGGTGGTCACCGCGCTCGGCCTGATCGGCGGCGGACGCGGGGACGCCGGCAGGGTCCGGGCCGGGCGGGATCGGGCGAGCGTGGAGGTCCGCTGGGCGCCTGGCGCCGGTGGCCACGATCCGTCGGCCGCGGATGGCGCGGCGGTGAACGCTGTGGTGAGTGCCGTCGTGAGTTCAGTGGGGGGTCGCTTCGACGAGGACGGAAGCCTGATCGCGTGCCGGACCGTCCGGGCCGACGGGCGGTCCCGGGCGCACATCGGGGGCCGGGCGGTGCCGCTGGCCGCCCTGTCCGAACTCACCGAGTCGCTGATCGCGGTGCACGGCCAGTCCGAGGCCATCTCCCTGCTGCGGCCCGGCCCGCAGCGGGCGGTGCTGGATCGGTTCGCCGGCCTCGGCGAGGACCTGGCCGCCTACCGGGACCTGCGGGCCCGCTGGCAACGGCTTGCCGCCGACCTGGCCGACCGACGAGCCCGGGCCAGGGAACGAGCCCAGCGGGAACAGCTGCTGCGGGTGGGACTGGCCGAGATCGAGGCGGCCGCCCCCCGACCAGGGGAGGACCGCGACCTCGTCGACGAGGTGCGCCGGCTGCAGAACCTGGACGGGCTGCGGGCCGCCGCCGCTGGCGCGCACGAGTCTCTCACCGGCACGGAGGACGCCGCGGCCACTCCCACCGCCGTCACCCTGGTGCACGGTGCCCAACACCTGCTGGACACCGCCGACGATCCGCGACTCGGGGAACTGGCCGGCCAGCTGCGGCAGGCGTCGGTCGTGCTGGCCGACGTGGGGTCGGAGCTCTCCGGCTACCTGGCCGGCCTGGACGACGAGCCCGGCCGACTCACCCGGGTGCTCGAGCGCCAGGCCGTCCTGCGCGCCCTGACCCGCCGGTACGGCGAGGACCTGGACGCGGTCTGCGCCTGGGCCCGCAGTGCCGCTCGGGAACTGCTGGAGCTGGATTCCTCCGAGGACCGGATCGCTCACCTGCAGGCCGAACTCGACGGACTGCGCCGCGAGGTCGGCGCGCTGGCCGCCCGGCTGTCCGGCGAGCGATCGGCGGCCGCGGACCGGCTGGGTCGCCTGGTCACCGCGGAACTCGCGTCCCTGGCCATGGCCCGGGCCACCGTGCGGGTCCGGGTGAGCCACCGCGTCGCCGACCCGGCCGATCCGCAGGCCGTGCCGGTCGACCTCGGGTGGCTGGTGGCCGGCCCGGACGGGGTGGACCAGGTGGAGATCGTCATGGTCGCCCATCCCGGTGCGCCCGAGCTGCCGATTGCCAAGGGAGCCTCCGGCGGTGAGCTGTCCCGGGTCATGCTCGCCCTGGAGGTCGTGCTGGCCGAGTCGGACCCGGTGTCAACGATGGTCTTCGACGAGGTCGACGCCGGCGTCGGCGGACGGGCGGCGACCGAGATTGGCAGTCGGCTGGCCGCGCTGGCCCGCACCCATCAGGTGATCGTGGTCACCCACCTGGCCCAGGTCGCCGCCCACGCCGATCGCCACTTCGTGGTGGACGCCGACTCGTCCGGCCGGATCGGCACGTCGAACGTGCGGCAGGTCGGCGGGCGGGACCGGGAGCGGGAGCTGGCCCGGATGCTGGGCGGCACGAACGGACCCGCGGCCCGCGCCCACGCCCGGGACCTGCTGGCCGCGGTCGGCCTGTCGGCGACCGCCACGCCCTTGCGCCGGGCGGGCTGAGAGGGGTCTCCCTTTCAGAAAGTCAAGCGACACGAGCGAGTGGTTACCGTCCGATCACCCACTCGGCTGCCACGATCGGACCATGAAGCTCTTGTCACGTCAGTCACGCGCGTTGCCGGGTGTCACGGGAGTCGCGCGCGTGTCCCGGCGCAGCGAGGCGCTGCTCGACCGGGTCGGCCACAAGGACATCGTGGTCATCGATCAGGTGGACATCGACCGGGCGACCGCGGACGCGCTGGTCAAGGCCGGCGTCAGCGGCGTGATCAACGCCTCGCCGTCGATCTCGGGCCGCTTCCCGAATCTGGGTCCGGAGATTCTGGTGGCGTCCGACATCCTGCTCGTCGACGATGTCGGTGATTCGGTCTTCGCCAAGGTGAAGGATGGCGCGAAGATCCGGGTCGACGGCGGCGCCGTCTACGTGGGTGACGACGCCATCGCGCAGGGGACCGAACAGAGCCGTGAGTCGATTGCGGACCTGATGATCGAGGCGAAGACGGGCATGTCCGCCCAGTTGGAGGCCTTCGCCGCGAACGCGATCGAATACATGAAGCGGGAACGCACGCTGTTGCTCGACGGCGTCGGCATCCCCGAGGTGGCGACCGAGCTCGAAGGTCGGCAGGTGCTGCTGGTGGCCGGCTCCGCCGACACGAAACGGCAGCTCAAGTCGCTCAGGAAGTACATCTCCGACTTCCGGCCCGTGCTCGTCGGTGTCGACGGGGGCGCCGACGCGTTGCGGGCCGCGGGCCACAAACCGGCGCTGATCATCGGCAATCCCGAGCACATCGACTCGGAGACGCTGCGCTGCGGTGCCGAGGTGGTCCTGCCCGCGCACACCGACGGGCACGCGCCCGGCCTCGAACGGCTGCAGGACCTCGGCTTCGGCGCGGTCACCTTCCCGGCCACCGGTACCTCGGAGGACCTGGCGTTGCTGCTGGTCGACGGTCGCGGCGCCTCGATGATCGTCACCGTCGGCATGCGCACCACCCTGGTCGACCTGCTCGACCGGGGACGCGGCTCGACCGCATCCACCTTCCTGGTCCGGATGCGGGTGGCGAACAAGGTCGTCGAGTCGCCGGTCGTCGCGTCCCTGTACAAGTCGCGCATCTCCTGGTGGGCGGTGCTGCTGCTGGTGCTGGCGGCCGCGGTGGCGATGGTCACCGCGCTGATGGTGGCCGACGTGGGCGGCGTCTATGCGGACCTGGTCCGCGACTGGTGGAACCAGCTGGTCGACTGGGTCAGGGGACTGTTCGCATGATCTCGATGCGCTACCACATCGTCTCGCTCGCGGCGGTGTTCCTCGCGCTGGCGCTGGGCGTCGTGCTCGGCGCGACCAAGATTCAGTCGCCGCTGCTGGCGGGTCTGCGCGACGACAACGCCACGTTGTCCAGCCAACAGGGCGAGCTGTCCTCGACCAACGAGGATCTGACCGCCCGGCTCGCCGCCGACGAGAAGTTTGCCGGGTCGGTCGCCGCGCTCACCGTGCGCGGCACCTTGCCGAACACCAACGTCGTGCTGGTCACCACCGCGGCCGCCGACCCGAACGATCGGGACGCGCTGCTGTCCCTGCTGAATCGGGCGGGGGCGACGGTCACCGGGCAGATCCAGCTGACCAGCGATTTCAGCGACCCGTTGCGGGCCGACGAGCTGCGCCAGATCGCCGCCACCACCTTGCCCACCGGTGCCCAGCTGCCCGAGGTGCCGCAGGCCGGAGCGGTGGCCGGCGGCCTGCTCGCCTCGGTGCTGCTCGCCCCGGCGGGTGGGGCACCGGTGGCCAGCGCCGATCAGGGCGCCGCGGTGCTCGCCGCGCTGCAGTCCGCCGGGTTCATCACCGTCACCGGTACTCCGGCGGCCGGCCAGTCGGTCATCGTGCTGACCGGCGCACAGGCCGCCGGCGGATCCGAGGCCGACAAGGCCGCCGCCGTCGCCGCCTTCGCCAACCAGTTGGCGCAGACCGCGACCGGGGTGGTCGTCGCCGGCCGCACGGGATCGGCGGAGGCGACCGGCACCGTCGGCGTCATTCGCGGCGACACCGCATTGAGCGGCACGGTCAGCACCGTCGACAACATCGACACCGACACCGGTCGGATCGCCGCCGTGCTCGCCCTGGTCGAGCAGAACGGCGGCGGTCAGGGCCAGTACGGGTTCGAAGGCAACGCGCAGGCACAGGCACCCACCCTCGCGGTGGGCTGACTCCAGCCGCCGCGACGAAGGCCGGCCGAGAATCCGGACGGCGCGGAAAGGTCTGCACGGGCCGGGCGCCGGGCGGGAGGGCGACCGGCTGGTGCTGCTGTCACCGGCGTGCCGGGGCGGGCGCGCCGCCACTGATCAAGGGACCATAATACCGGGCAAGACGCCGCCGAAGGTGAGCCTTTGAACGGCGGGTGCCCCCGGCGGGGCGTGTCCCGTCGGAATGAGCCGCGCGGTCGGTGGCCGCCGCGCCGAGATCCACCTCCGCAGCCTTCTTCGACTGCTGGTGCGGATGTCGGATCGGCTTGCACGGGCCGGGCTGATCAACTCGGCGCAGATCCGTACAAGTCGGGCGCACTTTCGCCGAGTTGAACAGCCCGGAGGCGGGTCAGCGGTGGTCGATGCGGAACGCGCTCGTGGAGCAGCTCCCGCCCGCCCCACCGAGTCGGTGAGGCGGGCGGATGGCGGTCCAGCCGGGCGATCAGAGAGGCAGGAGAGCGAGCACTGCGTCGTCGTTCTCGGCGCCGTCGGGGTCCGCGCCCCGGAACCCGGCGAGGATGGCGGCCGACTCGTCGGCGGTCAGCGTGACACCGAAGAAGGCGTCCCCGGGGCCACCCAGGTCGACCAGCAGATGTCCGCCGTCACCGAAGGTCTCGACCGGGGCACCATCGGCGTCGAGCTGCACCACCATCGCGTCGAGATTCTCGGCATCGAGCTTGCCGCTGCCGACCGCGAGGATGTTGCCGTTGGGCAGGACGGTCAGGTTGCGCCCGCGATCGTCCTGACCGGCGAGGTCGATGCGGGTGACCCCGGCCGTGCCGAACGTCTGGTCCCAGCTGCCGTCGGCCAGGAACCGGTAGGCGACGAGATCGACCTTCTCGTCGCTGCTCGCGCCGCGACCGTAGCCGGCCAGGACGTAGTTCTCGCCCTGGCTGACCCACTGGTAGGACTCGGTGACACCCGGCAGCACGATGTGGTTCGCGACGCCGCCGGTGCCGAACGTCTCGTCGAGCACCCCGGCGGGCGACATCCGGATCAGCACCGGGCTGACCACGCCGTCACCGTCCCGGCTGTAGCCGGTGGCGAGAATCTTGCCGTCGGACTGGGTTCCGATGTTGCGGGCGCTGTCGCCGCTGGCGTCGAGGTCGACGACGACCTTGCCCTCGGTGCCGAACGCGGTGTCGACCGCGCCGGCGTCGGTCAGCCCGACGACGGCGTAATCCGCGTCCGTCCGGTCGGCGCCCTGGTTCGGGGTCGTGGCGAACACCGCATAGCCGCCGTCGCGGGCGGTCAGGCCCCACGCGTTGTCGGTGAGATAGGTCTCCGCATTCACCGCTCTGCCGGGACCGAGGTCGATGCGGGTGATTCCGCCCTCGCCGAACGTGGCATCGGGCGCGCCGGTGGTGTCCAGCCGGATGACGGCGACGTCGAACTCCTTCGCCGCGTCACCCTCGGCCGCCGGGTCCTTCTCGACGGGCCCGGCCACGAGCACCTTCCCGTCGGACTGCACGACCAGGCCGCGGGCGACCTCGGCCCCGCCCCCGCCCTCGGCCACGTTCACGACCGCGGTGCCGCCGGTGCCGAAGGTCGGGTCGATCGCGCCGTCGGCGAATCGGGTGACCGCGAACGCGTGGTCCTCGCCGATCGAGGTGAAGCCCGATGCGTAGACCAGGCCGTCCGCGCCCTCGACCACGGAGATGTAGCGGTCGTGGTCGGTCGGGGAGATCGGCGTGGTCAGCGAGCCGCCCGCACCGAAGGGCTCGACGCCGGAGTCGGCGGATCCCGACGCGGCTGGGCTGGCGGCGGCGGCCGTCGTGCCCGACGCGGCGGCGCTGGTCGAACTGCCGGACTGGCTGGAGGCTTCGCCACTGGAGCAGGCGGTCACCGCCAGTCCGGCAGCGATGATGCTGCCGAGGAACCTCTTCTTCACGGGTCACCTTTCGGGTCGGATCCGTTCGGCGGTCGCCGTTCGGCGACGCCTGGATTAGGGCAAGTTACCCTAACCGCCCGATGGTCCGATCCATCCGGGTCGCCTCGCCCAGCCGCCCATACCCAGCCGCCCACGCCGAGCGCAATCACGGCGACGGTCCATGCCGCGGTCAGCAGCTCATCGGCGAGGGCCGGCTCCCGGCCGTCGGGCAGCAGCAGCCGCCACCACCGCATCCAGGGATTCGACGTCTCGTCGAAGTCGACGACCAGAACCCGCCGTCGAGTGATCGCCTCGATGGTCGTCCACATCCAGGTGAACGCACCGAGCACGGCCGCGACGGCCAGCAGGCGGCCGAAGACCCGGGACCCGGCGGCGGCGGCTCGCTCGGCGGTGATCGCGATGACGATCACGCCGAGCGGGAGCACCACGACCAGTTGCCGGCCCGGCCACCACCAGCCGTGCATCGTCAGCGCGACGAACGTGGCCACCAGCCAGCCGGTGACCAGCGGGATGACCAGCACGGCGACGTTCGGCCCCCGCGGCGGTCGGAGGACGGCGCCGAGCGCGAACGGCAGGGCGAGCCACCCGATCATCCAGGACGCGATGCCGAATCCGTCGTCGACGAGCAGGCCCACCAGCCGGCGGGCGCGCCCGAGGTAGTTCGGCTGACTGCCGACCACGGTGAACTCACCGGTCGCGGCGAAGTGGTCGCCGGTGGCATAGGAGGTCCAGCCGCCGTAGATCGCGCGGTGGATCAGCAGGTAGGCCGCGGCCGCAGCGGCCAGCGCGACCGTCAGCGCCACCACCGCGCGGCGGTGTCGACGCCAGCGCCACAGGGCCAGGCCCGCCAGCGCGGCCGCGACCGGCGCGTACTTGATCGACAGCCACGGCAGGGCGACGACGGCGATCGCCAGGACGGTGACTGCCGCTACCGGGGGACCGGCCGCAGGTGCACGGGCTGCCAACTCGTCCGGACCCGTTCGCGTCACCCGGCCGCCGCCGGCCAACAGGGCCGCGACGGCGGCGACGACCGCCAGCGCCGCGGGTATCTCCGGGTACACCTGGGTGGCGTAGGTGGCCAGCGGTGCGGTACAGGCGAAGACCGCCACGACCGGAACGGCGATTGCGGGCCGGACGCCGAATCGGCGGATCGCGGTCCACGCCGTGAGCGCGGCCAGCACGCCGGCGAGGACGGCCAGTATCGCCTTCGCGGCGATCCAGCCGCCCAGCCGCATCGGTCCGGCCAGCAGCAGGGGCAGCAACGGGTCGTGCGGGCTGACCTGCCGTCCGTCTTCCAGAGGAGCCGTCTGCGGGTCGAGGTCGGTGGCGTGGAACGGCCGGTAGGCCTCGTCGGCCAGTTCGTCGGAGATGTCCAGGTCGAGGTCGTGCCCGAGGCTGATCGCGGACAGCAGGTACTGCGGTTCGTCCGCCGTCACCCGGGCGCCGTAGGTGGCGTGCGCGGGGATGGCGATCGCCGTCCAGCAGGTGACCAACAGGCCGAGGGCGACCAACCAGCGGGTCGGACGCACGTCAGGAGAGCCGTTCGGACCGGCGGAGCACCAGGACCCAGGTCAACGCGCCCGACACCAGGAGCAGGACCAGCGAGGCGAGCCCGGCCTGGGCCAGGAACCCGCTCTCGAATGCGCCCCAGATCCTGGTGCTCAGGGTCTGCACCCCGATCGGGGCCAGCAGCAGGGTGGCCGGCAGTTCCTTGACCGTGGACAGCAGCACGAGCCCGGCACCGGCGATCAGGCCTGGTCGGATCATCGGCAGGTCGACGGTCAGCACTCGGCGCAGCGGCGAGGCGCCGAGCAGCCGGGCCGATTCGCGCACGCTCCCGGACACCGAGGCGACGCCCACTTCCGCGGGTCGCAGTGCTTGCGCGCCGAAATGGATCACGTACGCCGCGATCAGCAGGGCGGCGCTCTGGTACAGGTGCTCGACGAGCGGGACGTTGAGCGCCCAGAAGGCCAGGCTGAGCGCGATGACCAGGCCCGGCACCGCGAACCCGCACAGGACCGACCCGCTCAGGAACGGACCGAGCCGGCTGCGATAGCGCCCGGTGACCACCGCGGCCGACAGCACGACCAGGATGGTGACCACGGCCGCGGTCGAGCCGATCCACGCGGTCGACCACGCCGGTCCGGCGAGCCCGGCCAGTTCGCTGCCGAGCTCCGCGAGGGGGTCGGCGCCCTGGCCGATGCCGCGCCACGCCCACTGGGCGAGCGACGCGACCGGGGCGACCAGCGAGACCAGCAGGACACCGACGACGCCGGCCAGCGCCGGCCAACGCCACCGGCCGATGTGCAGCGGGGGACCGCGACGCAGGCCCTGCGGTGCGGTCGAGCGCAGCGAACCGCCGAGCCGGCGCTCGACGGCCACGGCGAGGACCGCCAGGACGACCAGCAGCCCGGCGGCGGCGAACGACTGGGCCCGATCGAGCAGCCGGGTCGCGTACACCACCCGGGTCAGGGTGTCGTAGGCGAGCAGTTGAACGGCGCCGAACTCGCTGAGGCAGTACAGGCACACGATCAACATGCCGCCGAGCACGGAGCTGCGAATGGCCGGGAACACGATCCGGAAGAACAGCCGAAGCGGCCGGTCGCCGAGCAACCGCGCACTCTCCTCGATGGAGGGCGGCAGGCCCGCCAGCCTCGCCGCCACCGGCAGGTACACGTACGGGTAGGTGAATGCGGTGAGCACGAACACGGAGGCCCACAGCCCCCGGAACCGGTCCGGACCCTGGACCCCGACGGCGTCCAGGAACGCCCGCAGCACCCCGTCCGGACCCAGGCCGGCCAGGTACGCGGCGGCGCCGACGAACGAGGGGAACACCAGCGGCAGCACCACCAGCAGCCGGCACACCCGGGCGAGCGGGATGTCGGTGCGGATCAGCAGCCAGGCCAGCGTCGTGCCCAGGATCCCGGTCGTGACGCTGACCAGGACGGACAACTGTACGGTCCGCCACAGCGGGCCGGCCGACTCCCGCAGGATCTCGCCCGGATCGGCGTCGAGGCTGAAGGCGCGCCAAACCACGTACACCACGGGCGCGAGGAAGCAGACGGCGATGACGGTCGCGGGAACCCGCAGGGCCAGTGGCGCCCGATCAGCCCTGGAGACCGGCGTCACGGATCATCGTTCGGGTGGACTGCAGGTCCCCGCCCAGCTGGTCCAGTTCGATGTCGGCGGAGCCGCCGAGTTCGATCTGCGGCAGGACCGGCGACGGCGGCACGCCGTCGGCGAGCGGGTACTCGAAGGTCTGGTCCGAGAAGTACCGCTGTGCCTCTTCCTGCAGCAGGAAGCGGATGAGGTCGACCGCCTGGTCCTGGCTGTCCGAACTCGCCAGCATGCTGGCACCGGTGACGATCACCAAGCTGCCGATGTCCTGCACGGCGAAGTGGTGGTTCACGGCCTCGAACTCGGGGTCCTGGGCCTTGGCCTGATACACGTAGTAGTGATTGACCAGTCCGACCTCGAGTTCGCCGCGGCCGACGGCGGCGACGATGGCCGCGTTGTTGGCGAAGGTGAACGCGTCGTTGTCGGCGATCCCCTGCAGCCAGGCCCGGGTGGCGTCGTCGCCGATCTCGAACCGCATGGCCGTCACGAAGTCCTGGAACGACGCATTGGATGGGGCGACGCCGACGCGACCCCGCCACACCGGGTCGACGAGGTCCAGGACCGAATCGGGCAATTCCGCCGCGTCGGTGACCTCCGAGTTGTAGACCAGCACCCGCTTGCGGCCGGAGAAGCCCACCCAGTTGCCGTCGGCGGCGTGAAATCCCTCGGCGACCCGGTCCAGCACGTCGGCGGGAAGTTGGGCGAGCCGACCCTGCTGGTCGAGAAACCCGACCGCGCCCGGCGACTGGGACAAGAAGATGTCCGCTGGTGACTGGTCGCCTTCCTCGTCGATCAGCAGGGCCAGATCCGACGTGTCGCCGTACCGCACCTGGACGTCGATCCCGGTCTCGGTGGCGAACCGGTTCAGGATCGGCTCGATCAGGTTCTGCGTTCGACCGGAGTAGATCGTCACCGTGCCCTCGTCGGCCGCGGCTTCGGAGCCGCAGGCGGACAGCGGGGCGAGCGTGATCAGCGCAGCCAGCGCGGCGGCGACGGACTTGGTGCGCACCAGGCGAAGGTAGCATCACCAGACCTGGTGCCATTAGGAGTGCCTTACCTGGGTCGCCGTCGGCCGATCGCACATCAGCGCAAGGGGGAGGTCATGAAGTTCTCCAGGGTGGTTGCCGCCGGCGTGCTGACGGCGGCGGTCCTGCTGCCGGCGTGCGCGGCGGACGACGGGGCCGGGACGCGGGAGGCGGGCAGCGTGGTGATCATCGGCCCGCCGCCACCGGGTGGTGGGGGTTCGGTGTCCGCGGTCGGCTCGGGGTGCACGACCCGCGGGGCCACCACCAAGAAGGTCGCGAACACCGTCCAGTTCGAGCTGGACGAGTACAGCATCACCGGGCCGCCGACCGTGCCGGCCGGCGTCAACCGGGTGGTGGTGAAGAACTTCGGGTCCGACCCGCACGAGATCGTCATCACCCAGCTGGACTCCGTCGAGAGCCTGGGCGCCTCGGGCGCCGTCGTCGACCTCGACGCGTTGCCGAGCAAGGTCTACCGGGTGCAGTCGTTCCCCGGTAACACCATCTGCGAGGGCACCTTCGACCTGCCCGCCGGCCGGTACGTGGTGTTCTCGAACCTCCCGGCCGAGGGCGGCAGCGACTACTCCAGGGGCATGGCGTCGACGTTCGTGGTGTCCTGACCGTTGGGCTCCAGGGGCCAGGAGTGCACCAGGGCGTCGGTGAGCCGTACGGTCACCCGGTCGCCCAACCGGTGCGCCGGGGGACCGGTGCACCGCGCGACGATCGTCGAGCCTGCGCCGGGCACCCGCACCTCGTACCGGGTGTTCGCGCCGAAGTACTGCACCGTCTCCACCCGCGTGGTGCCTCCCGAGCTGAGCAGGATCTGTTCGGGGCGCAGCATGACCGATCCTCGCCGGGCCGCCGACGGATGAGTCCGCACCCGGCCGAGCGCGGTGTGCGCGATCGTTCCGGTCAGCTCGGCGGGCAGCACGACCGCCTCCCCTACGAAGCCGGCCACCCACGGAGAGGCGGGCCTGGCGTAGACGACCTCGGGTACGCCGAGCTGCTGGATGGATCCGGATCGCATCACCGCGACCCGGTCACCGAAGCTCATCGCCTCCTCCTGGTCGTGGGTGACCAGGATCGCCGTCACGCCGACCCCGGTCAGCAGCCGGCGCACGTCGTCCCGCAGCTGCACCCGCAGTGCGGCGTCGAGACTGGAGAACGGCTCGTCCAGCAGCACGGCGGACGGTCCCGGCGCCAGCGCGCGGGCCAGGGCCACCCGCTGCTGCTCGCCGCCGGACAGCGCACCCGGCATGCGACCGCCCTTGTCGTCCAACCCCACCAGGCGCAACGCGGCCAGTGCACGGTCGCGCCGGTCCGGCCCGCGGGGGATGCCGTAGCTGACGTTGTCCAGCACGGTCCGGTGCGGGAACAGCGCGCCGTCCTGGAAGACCATGCCGACCCGGCGTCGCTCCGCCGGCACGCCCCGGCCGGCGGTGACGTCGCGGTGCCCGATCATGATCGTGCCCGAGGTGGGTCGTTCGAGGCCGGCGATGCAGCGCAGCAGGGTGGTCTTGCCGCAACCGGACGGGCCCAGCAGGGCGAGGATCTCGCCACCCCGGACGTCGAGGTCGATCCCCCGCAGGACCGGTTCCACGCCGTAGCTCGCGGTCAGCGCGATCACCCGGATGCCGACCGAGTCGCCGGCACCGAGATCAGGCGTGTTCACGGGTGACCACCATGGTCGGCCGAGCTTGCGAGGCCGGACTGCTCGCGCGGAACTTCCGTCCCAGCGCCTCAATGTTCCGCGACTCCGCGCAAGCCGGCAACAATTGGGCCGCGCGGATCGCTTACGCGGAACATCCGGTCGCTCCCGGCGCCTCAATGTTCCGCGACTCCGCGCAAGCCGGCACAATTGGGCGGCGCGGACGGCTTGCGCGGAACTTCCGGTCGCCTCCAGCGACTCAATGTTCCGCGAGTCCCCGCAAGCCCCGCCTCTTGGGTCGCGCGGACTGCTTGCGCGGAACTTCCGGTCGCTCCCAGCGCCTCAATGTTCCGCGACTCTGCGCAAGCCGGCGCCTTTCGGTCGCGCGGACGGTTCGCGCGGAACTTCCGGTCGCCTCCAGCGCCTCAATGTTCCGCGAGTCCCCGAAACCGGCACTCTTCGGCCGCGGGGACGGCTTGCGCGGAACATCCGGTCGCTCCCGGCGCCTCGATGTTCCGCGAGTCCCCGCGGACAATCCGGCGACGAGGAGCCGGGTGTTTAGCGCGGTCCTGGCTCCCGGCCGACCAACCGGTAGCATCACCGAGCGTGATCGCGGTTCCCCGGCACTGCGATGTGGTGGTGCTCGGCGCCGGGCCGGCCGGGCTGGCCACCGCCTGGTACGCGGTTCGCCGGGGACTCACGGCGATCGTGCTCGACCGGGCCGCCGCGGTGGGCGGCCTGGCCGGTTCGCTGATCGTCGACGGGCAGTCCGTCGATCTGGGCAGCCACCGACTGCACCCGTCGATCCGGCCGGACATCCTGCGGGACCTCGGTGAGCTGGCCGGCCTCGAACTGCAGTGGCGCCCCCGGGGTGGGCGGATCCGCCTCGGCGGCCGGTGGCTCGCCTTCCCGCTGAACCCCACCGACCTGCTGCGGCATGCCCCGCCGTCCTTCGCCGCCGGGGTCATCGGGGACCTGGTTCGGGGAGCGGTTCGGCGCGGGATCGACCGGGTCGGGCGACGACCCGGCGCCACGCAAGTCCCGCCGGACTCGTTCGCCGGCCAGGTGCGGACCCGTCTCGGGCCGACGATCGCCCGTTCGTTCTACGAGCCCTATGCCCGCAAGCTGTGGGCGGTCGACGGGCAGGACCTGTCGGCCGAACTGTTCGATCGCCGGGTCGGGGCCCGGTCGGCCGGCGGGATCATCCGGCGGGCCCTGCGGCGCGGTCCCGCACCCGGGTTCTGGTACCCGGCAGGGGGATTCGGCACGATCGGCACCGCCATGGCGGCGGCCGTCGAACGTGGCGGCGGCACGATCGTCACCTCGACGCAAGTCACGTCGATCGGATCAGGACCCGATCATCCGCTCGTCCGGCTGCGCGACGGCCAGGTGATCGGCGCCCGCACCGTCGTCTCGACGATCCCGAGCGCCGGCCTGCTCGACCTGATCGACGCCCCGGCGCAGGTCCGGGCCGCGGCCGCCGAGCTGACCTTCCGCGGCGCCGCGCTGGTGTACCTCACCATTCCGCGGGACCGGTACACCCGCTTCGACGCGCACTACTTCCCCGAACCGTCCACCTGCGTCTCGCGCCTGTCCGAGCCCAAGAACTACCGGACGTCGTCGGCGGATCCGACCGGTCGCACCGTGCTGTGCGCCGAGCTGCCCTCGACGCCGGGCGACGACGTCTGGGCGTCCGACGACGACGCGCTGATCCGGCGGGTCGGTCGTGAACTGGCCGAACAGGGACTGCCCGAGCCGGTTCCGATCGGTGGCCGGGTCGTGCGCCGCACGCACGTGTACCCGGTGTACCGCAGGGGATTCGAGGACCGGCGCCGCGTCGTCGAGGGCTTCGATCCGGGCCGGGACGTCGCCGTGCTCGGGCGGCAGGCGTTGTTCGCCCACGACAACACCCATCACGCGCTGCAGATGGCCAAGTCGGTCGTCGAGTGCCTGTCGGCCGACGCCCGGATCGACCGCGACCGATGGTCGGCGGTCCGGCGGTCCTTCGCCGATCACGTCGTGGAGGACTGACGGTGCACCTCGCGCAGCACTGCCGGCACGACCCGGCGCAGGTAGGGCACCAGTCGGACGAACGAACGACCGCTTTCGCGGAACCGGTAGGTGATGGGCACCTCGGCATAGCGGTAGCCCTGCCCGATCAGGTTGACGGTGAGCACCTGGGCGTAGTTGTAGTCGTGCGCCAGCCGCGCCGACCGGGCCGCCGCCCGGGACAGCGCCCGGTAGCCGCTCTGCCCGTCGGTGACCGGATGCCTGGTCAACCAGCGAACCCAGCGGGTGAGCACGATGTTGCCGAATCGTCGGTGCGGCCGCATCCGCAGGATCCGCCCGGTGAACCGGCTGCCCACGACGTAGTCCGCCCGGTCGGACAGGATCGGCGCGACGAGAAGCGCCAGTTCCTCGGGGGCGTACTCGCCGTCCCCGTCGCAGAATGCCACGCACACGCAGTCCTCGGCGTCCGCCGCCGCCAGGCCGGTGGCGATCGCGGCGCCCAGGCCGCGGTTCGACCCGTGCGAGATCACCTTGGCCCCGGCGCCCAGCGCCTCGAAGGCCGTGTCGTCGGTCGATCCGTCGTCCACGACGATGCACCGGGTCGGCTCGCCGAGCACCGTCGGCGGCAGCCGCACGATCAGCGGTCCGATCCGGCCGGCCTCGTCGTGCGCCGGGATCACCAGGACCACCCCGCCACGCGGTGCGGCCGGGCCACCGGTCGGGGGCATCGGCAGCGATCGGGGGAGCCGGAGAACCACCATGAGCCGAGTATTCAGGCAAGCCATGCCTTATCCAGGAGCGGGGTAGGCTCGCCCGGTGCGGGCTCTGGTCACCGGTGCGGCCGGGTTTATCGGCTCCCAGCTGGTCGGCCACCTGCTGGGCGCCGGCTGGGAGGTGCTCGGCGTCGATGCGCGTGATCCGGCGCCGACGTCCCGGCACCGTCGGCTCCGTCGGGCCAGGATCGATCTGGTCGCGGCCGATCCGCAGTCGTTGGACCGGTTGTGCGAGGGCGTGGACGTCGTCTTCCACCTGGCCGGCCAGACCGGTGTCCGCTCCTCCTGGGCCGACGGATTCGCCCGCTGCTCGCGGGATAACATCGATGCCACCCAGCGACTGCTGGAGGCCGCGCGCCGCCACCCGGTCGGCCGATTCGTGTTCGCCTCCAGCTCGTCGGTCTACGGAAACGCTGTCTGCCGCGCGCACGAGGACCATCCCACCGTTCCGCACAGCCCCTACGGCGTCACCAAGCTGGCGGCCGAACTGCTGTGCCGGGCCTACGCGGCCAACTTCGGTGTGCCCACGGCCAGCCTGCGGTACTTCACCGTGTACGGGCCCGGCCAGCGACCGGACATGTCCATCCACCGGATGATCCGGGCCGCCCTGGGTCACGAACCGTTTCACCTCTACGGCGACGGCAGCCAGGCGCGGGAGTTCACTTTCGTGACGGACGTGGTGCGGGCCACCGCGCTGGCGGCCACGGCAAGCCTGCCCGGTGGCGCGGTGATCAACGTCTCCGGTGGTGCCGCGCAATCGATCACAGACACGATCCGGCAGGTCGAGTCGGCGGTCGGCCGCCCCGTCCCGGTCGTCCGGGACAAGGCCAAACCCGGTGATGTTCAGGTGATCTCGGCGAACCTCGAACGCGCCCGGAGCCTGTTGGGTTGGCAGCCGCTGGTTCCGATCGCCCACGGCCTGCAGCGCCAGGTGGATGCGCAACGGGCTCTGTTCGCCCGGCTCGAGACCGCGCCCGAATCGCGCCTGGTCTCCTGACCTGACGACTCTTCCGGGACGGGTCGGCGGACTTGTCGGGTGGGTGGGCGGACTTGTCGGGTGGGTGGGCGGGCATTGGCGGGTCGGGATGTTAGGGTGAAATTCCGTGGGACGGGTACCGCAATGGGCCCAGCCAGCCGAGCGGTGATGCCACCGGACCGGCCTGAGCAGACACGGGAGCCGCGTTGGCGCTATCGCCGCGAGTCACCAAGCATATCTTCGTCACCGGCGGCGTCGCCTCCTCGTTGGGCAAGGGTTTGACCGCCTCCAGCCTCGGTCGGTTACTCACCTCCCGCGGCCTGCGCGTCACCATGCAGAAGCTGGACCCGTACATCAACGTCGACCCCGGCACGATGAACCCATTCCAGCACGGCGAGGTGTTCGTCACCGAGGACGGCGCCGAGACCGACCTGGACATCGGCCACTACGAGCGGTTCCTGGACCGCAACCTGTCCGCCGACGCCAACGTGACCACTGGCAAGGTCTACTCGCGGGTGATCGCCCGGGAACGCCGCGGCGAGTACCTGGGCGACACCGTGCAGGTCATCCCGCACATCACCAACGAGATCAAGGAACGGATCCGGGCGATGGCAGCCGCCGACGCCGATGACACTGCTGGGCGGTCCGTTCCCGACGTTGTCATCACCGAGATCGGTGGCACCGTCGGCGATATCGAATCGCTGCCGTTCCTGGAGGCGGCCCGGCAGGTGCGCCACGACCTGGGCCGGGAGCACGTGTTCTTCCTGCACGTGTCGCTGGTGCCGTACCTGGCCCCGTCGGGCGAGCTGAAGACCAAGCCGACCCAGCATTCGGTCGCGGCCCTGCGCAACATCGGCATCCAACCCGATGCGCTGATCTGCCGCTCCGACCGGGACATCCCGGAGAACCTCAAGCGCAAGATCTCGCTGATGTGCGACGTCGATGCCGAGGCGGTCATCTCCACCCCGGACGCCCCGTCGATCTACGACATTCCCCGGGTGCTGCACCGGGAGGGACTGGACGCCTACGTGGTGCGCCGGCTCAACCTGAGCTTCCACGACGTGGATTGGACCATGTGGGGCGGCCTCCTGGAGCGGGTACACCATCCTGCCGAGACGGTGCGGATCGCGGTCGTCGGCAAGTACATCGACCTGCCGGACGCCTACCTGTCGGTGACGGAGGCGTTGCGGGCCGGCGGCTTCGGCAACAACACCCGGGCGCAGATCGTCTGGGTCGCCTCCGACGACTGCATCACCCCGGCGGGCGCGGCCGCCGCCCTGTCCGAGGTGCAGGGGGTGCTGATCCCGGGCGGGTTCGGCGTGCGCGGCATCGAGGGCAAGATCGGCGCGATCACCTACGCCCGGGTCAACAACATCCCGATCCTGGGCCTGTGCCTGGGCCTGCAGTGCATGGTCATCGAGGTGGCCCGCAGCCTGGCCGGCCTGGGCGGCGCGAACTCCGCCGAGTTCGACGCGAACGCCGCCGACCCGGTCATCGCCACCATGGCCGACCAGCACGACGTCGTCGCCGGCGCCAAGGACATGGGCGGCACGATGCGGCTCGGGGCCTACCCGGCGCGGCTGACCCCGGGCTCGCTGGTCGCCGAGATCTACGGAAGCACGTCGGTGTCCGAGCGGCACCGGCACCGCTACGAGGTGAACAACGCCTACCGGGAGGCGCTGGAGTCCGCCGGGCTGCACCTGTCCGGAACGTCACCGGACTCGTCACTGGTCGAATTCGTCGAGCTGGACCGGGACCTGCACCCGTTCATGGTCGCCACCCAGGCCCATCCGGAGTTCAAGTCCCGGCCGACCCGCCCGCACCCGCTGTTCGCGGCGTTCGTCCGGGCCGCGCTGGACTACCTGGAGTCCGAACGGCTGCCCATCCTCGACACCGACCCCGACCCGGTGGCCGAACCGGCCCAGGAACTGGTCGCCGGATGAGTGCCGGGCGGCACGACTTCGAGGTCGTGTCCAGCACGTCGATCTTCGACGGCAGGGTCGTCAAGCTGCGGGTGGACGACGTCCGGATGCCCGGCGGCGGGACGGCCAAGCGGGAGATCGTCGGGCACGGCGGCGCGGTGGCCGTGGCGGCGCTGGATTCGGTCGACCCCGACACCGCGAACGTCCTGCTGATCGAGCAGTACCGGCATGCCGTCGGTCGGCGGCTGTGGGAGATGCCGGCCGGGCTGCTGGACCTGCCCGGCGAGCCGCCGCAGCCGGCGGCCGAGCGGGAGCTGCTGGAGGAGACCGGGTTCCGCGCCGAGCATTGGTCGGTGCTGCTGGACGTGGCGACGTCGCCGGGGTTCAGCGAGGAGACGGTGCGCATCTACCTGGCCACCGGTCTGACGTTTCTCGGCCGCCCGGACGGTGACGACAACGAGGAATCTGAGCTGCGGGTGGTGTTCGTCCCGCTGCGGGTGGCGGTGCAGGCGGCGCTGGCCGGCGCCATCGTGAACGTGATGGCGGTTGCGGCGGTGCTGGCCGCCGACGGCGTGCTCCGCGGCACCGTCAAGCAGGTCGACCACCCGGATCGGCCCGGGGCCGGCGAGGACACGCCGTGGACCGTCCACCGGGGGCCGGGGAACCCCGGCGCGCCCCCGCTGGACGGGTCGCGGGAGCTGTGAGCCGGCGCGCGACATCGTCGTCGCCCACCGTCGCGTCGCCCACCGTCGCGTCGCCCACCGTCGCCGGACTGCAGCTGCGGAAGATCCGCTCGGGTGGGGCATGCGGATGTTCCGCGGGCGGTGGGCGCCGGGGCCCACGGGTGGATGTGCGGAAGATCGGCTCGGGTGGGGCATGCGGATGTTCCGCGGGCGGTGGTTGCCTGTGCCCACGGGTGGATGCGCGGAGGTTCGGCTCGGGTGGGGCATGCGGATGTTCCGCGGGCGGTGGTTGCCGGCGTCCCCGGGTGGATGCGCGGAGGTTCGGCTCGGGTGGGGCATGCTTACGTTCCGCGGGCACCCCGCGGCGCTGGTCGGTTGGGTCGTGAGACCGCAACTCGCCGGGCACGACCCCGGGCCGACCGGGCCCGAACCGTCGGCCGAGCTGACGGCCGCGCTGCGCGGGTACCTCGACCACCTGGCGGTCGAACGCGGAGTCGCCCGCAACACGCTGTTGTCCTATCGCCGTGACCTGCAGCGGTACCTGCAGTTCCTGGCCGTGGCCGGCCGCGGGCGCGTCGGCGACGTCACACCCGCCGACGTCTCCGACTTCCTGGTCTGCCTGCGGACCGGCGCGGACGGCCGGCCGCCGCTGGCCGCATCGTCCGCGGCCCGGGCGGTGGTCGCCGCCCGCGGCTGGCACCGGTTCCTGGTCAGCGAGGGCACCACGGACGCCGACCCGTCGCGGGACGTGCGGCCGCCCGCCCCGACCCGCCGGCTGCCCAAGGCACTGCCCGTCGACACGATCACCCGTTTGCTGGACGCCGCCGGAGACGACAGTCCGCGCGGACTGCGGGATCGGGCCCTGCTGGAATTGTTGTACGCGACTGGCGCGCGAATCAGCGAGGCGGTGGGTCTGGACGTCGACGACATCGACCTCGGGCCGCCGGGTACCGAGCGAGGGGCCGTGACGTCCGTGGTCCGGCTGCACGGCAAGGGGTCCAAGGAACGACTGGTCCCGGTCGGGTCCTACGCCCTGCGCGCCCTGGAGGCGTACCTGGTGCGTGGGCGGCCGGCGCTCGCCGCCGCAACCGGTCGCGGCGCCGGCCTGCACCATGGGGCGATGTTCCTGAACTTCCGCGGCGGCCGCCTCTCCCGGCAGAGCGCCTGGCAGGTGCTGGCCGACACCGCGGGCCGGGCCGGGCTGCCGGCCGCCGGGGTGTCCCCGCACACCCTGCGGCACTCGTTCGCCACCCATCTGCTGGAGGGCGGCGCCGACGTCCGGTCCGTGCAGGAGCTGCTCGGTCACGCCTCGGTGACCACCACGCAGATCTACACACTGGTCACCGTCGACGCCCTGCGCGAGGTCTACGCGACCGCCCATCCCCGGGCCCGGTGACCGCCACCTGACCCACTGTCACACCGGGTTCCGATGTATCAACCAGACGAGTCACATCTCTTGGGTTCAGCGCACCGAGCGGTACCTATCCGTGATCGTGCGGTGATCGGCCCGATGATCGGGCGGATCCATCCTGACCAGTGACCGTTGGACGTCCCGGAGGTATATCCCGTGTCCGCATCTGTCGACTTCGCGGCCCGCGCCGGCGACACCCGCCTGGCCGCCGACCTGATCCTGGTGCACAAGGTGTTCCGCCGTGAGTTGCGCCTGCTGCCGGCCCTGGTCGGCGCGGTGCCGGCGGACCGGACCGACCGCGCCGCGCTGCTGGCCGGGCACTACCGGGAGATCGCGACCGCGTTGCGGCACCACCACCACGCCGAGCGCGACCTGCTGCTGGGTCGGCTGGCCGAGCGGGCGCCGCTGGATCCGGCCATCCAAGACGGCATGCGCGGGTGGCACCGCCGGCACGACGAGCTGCTCGGCGAGCTCGACGGCATGCTGGATCTGTGGGTCGCGGCCGCCGACGTCGATGTGCGGGACCTGCTGGTCGAGATCCTCACCGAGCTGGCCGACGCCGTCAGCGATCATCTCGATCTGGTCGAGGCGCGCGTGCTTCCGGACGTGGACCGGCACTTCACCGGCCGGGAGTGGCTCGCGTTGGGCCTGCGCGCGGCCAGCTGGATCCCGCTGAACCGGATGGCCTGGATGCTGGGCGCGATGCTGGAGGACGCGACCGACGCGGAACGGCGCAACCTGATGGGCAAGGTCCCCGGGCCGGCCCGGCTGCTGTACCGGATGGTCGGCCAGGAACAGTACGTGCGGGAGATGCGGGCGCTGCGGGATCCGGTCGCGGCCTGACGCGATCCGCAGAGGTTAGCCGAACCTACCTTTCATGATCGTTCACATGGGTGCTGACCTGCAGTAAGGCAGTACAGCCTTCCTAGCGCCCGACGTGGTCGAGGGCTAGCGTGAGAGCCGTCCCGGGAACGCCGCCCCTGGGGAGGGTTCGGGTGCCGACTCCGCCGCGTCGGCCCGGCCCGTCAGTCGGCTCGACGGAGGAAATCATGACTGCAGTCCTGGAGATGCGGCCGATCGCCGAATGCACGGTGGCCGGTTGCTCCTACAACGATCACTCAAATTGCCACGCGTTCGCCATCACCGTCGGCGGGTCGGCCGCCGACGCCACCTGCACCACGTTCATTCCGCTGTCGGCCAAGGGTGGATTGCCCAAGATCAGCGGACATGTCGGTGCCTGTCAACGGGCCGACTGTGTGCACAACGAGTCCCTGGAGTGCACCGCCAGTTCGGTGCGGATCGGGGCCGGCGCCGACGCCGCCGACTGCCTGACCTTCCAGGCTCGCTGACCCACGGACGACGAAGGCCGCTGAGTCGGGCGAGCTTGCGAGGCCGCCGTCGAGCACAGGAGGCCGGGCGCAGACATCCCGGCGGCGGAGGAGCAGGGTTGTCCAGCGCGGTCCGCTGAGTCGGGCGAGCTTGCGAGGCCGCCGTCGAGCACAGGAGGCCGGGCGCAGATATCCCGGCGGCGGAAGAGCAGGGTTGTCCAGCGCGGTCCGAGGGAACCGCGGCCTTCGCGTTGTCCGGATCAGGCTGGTTCGGCCGCGACCGGCTCGGGGTGCTTCTTCCGCTTGCGCGCGCCCGGCTCCTTCTTGGTCAGCACCGGTTCGTCGCCCAGGAACAGCTGCAGCCACTTGGCGTCCGGGTCGACGTCGACCATGATCGCCTTGACCAGCAGGCTGGCCGGGATGGCCAGGATAGCGCCCAACGGACCGAGCAGGAACGCCCAGATGATCAGCGACAGGAAGCTCATCGTGGTGGTCAGGCCGACCGCATCGCCGACGAACTTGGGCTGCAGGACCGATTGGATGATGAAGTTCAGCACGCAGTACACAACGATGACGGTGATCATCAGGCTCGGTCCGCCGGTGAGCAGTGCCAGCAATGCGGGCGGCACCAGCCCGATCAGGAATCCGATGTTGGGCACGTAGTTCGTCACGAACGCCAGCAGTGCCCAGAGGCCGGCGGCGGGGATCCCGAGAATGATCAGGGCCGCACCATCCAGGATGGCGACGATCCCGCCGAAGATGGTGGCAACGGCGAAGTACTTCCGGGTGCCGGCGGCGAAGGTGCCAAGGGCGGTCAGCACCGGTTCGCGGCCAGGTCGCCGGCTGACCATCCGCTCGCCGAACACCGATCCGTCGACGCCCATAAAAATAACCAGGACGATCAGGAACAGCACGGAACTGAAGATGGCCTGGACACTGCTGAGAAGGCTGCGCGCGAAGGAGATGATCGAACTCTTGTCGATGCTGCTCAGCGCGTTCTGCACATCCTCCTGCGTCACCCCCATGCCACTCAACCAGGACTTGATACCCGACAACTGCGCTTCGAACTGATCGGCGTATTGCGGCATGAGCGCAGCCAGTTGGGCGATTCCGACGATCGCCGCGGCGAAGAGGCCGATCACGATGGCGTATACGCCGAAAACGACGGCGAGCGTGGCCAGCCATTTGGGTGCGCCCTTGCGGATGAGTCCCGAGCGGATCGGATCAAGGGTGATGACCAGTACCACTGCCATGAAGACCGGCCCGATGATGTTCGGCACCGCATGGATGCCCCCCGCGACAACGACACCCGCGGCAATGCCGAGCAGGATGATCAACGCCCGGGGCAGGGCGTAGCCGCCGCGGGGTGGGGTGATCTGCTGGATTTCGCTGATCACGTCAGGCTCGGTGTCGTCCGGGGGTGGGGGAGAGTCCGTCATGATCTGTTCCTTCG
>DATDBV010000168.1:0-6039 GCA_036524715.1 Nakamurella sp.
GTGGGTGCGGGGGGGTGGGGTCTTTAGGTTTCGGCATCGCCGGACCGGATCACTTTGAATCCGAGCACTCGTTCGGCTTCTTCGATGCCGCCCTGCAGGTCGCCCACGGTGCTCAGTTTGCTCAGGTCGACGCCGATGGTCGCCAGGGTCTGCGCGATTTCGGCGGACAGCCCGGTGACGATCACGCTGGCGCCCATCAGCCGGGACGCGTCGACGGTCTGTACCAGGTGGTTCGCGACGACCTCGTCGATTTCCGGGACGCCGGTGATGTCCACGACCACGACCTTGGCACGGTGGGTGCGGATCCCGCGGAGCAGTTGTTCGGTGAGTTGCTGGGCGCGTTGGGTGTCCAGGATCCCGATGATGGGAAGGATCAGCAGTCGTTCCCGGACCTGCAGCACGGGGGTGGATAGTCCCCCGGCTCGGTGTCTGGGCGTGGAGCTTCGTGGGGTTGGTCGCGGCGACGGTGATCGTGGTCGGCGCCCTGGGCGCGGTCAGCGAGATCGTGCTGCCGCTGACGTTCGCGGCGGTCCTGGCGGTGATCTTCAAGCCCCTCGTCGATTTGCTGCAGCGTCACCGATTCAAACCCGCCCTGGCCGCTGGTCTGGTGGTGCTCGGCTTGCTGGCCATCGCGACCGGTGTCGTGGTGGCGACCGTCCGCGGAGTGACCGGTCAGGCGGACCAGATCGGCGCCTCGGTCGACGCCGCCCTCGACCACCTGGTCAGCGCACTGGGTGTCGACCAGGCATCGCTGGACGCCGCCCGGACCGCGGCCGAGGCCGCCGGCCCGGCAATCGCCACCGGTTTCCTGACCCAGCTGGTCTCCGGGGTCGGCACCCTGGTCGGGCTCGCCGGCGGGCTGATTCTCGGCGCCCTGATCACGTACTACCTGCTCAAGGACGGCACCCGATTCCGGCGGTCCGTCGTCGAGCAGTTCGACCCGATGTTCCGGGACGGTATGGACAGCTTCATCGGGCAGACCTGCCGGACCCTGCGCGCCTATGGGCGGGGCCGCACCGTCATGTCCGCCGTGGTGGCGGTGGTGATCGGCCTGGTCAGCCTGGTGCTGGGCCTGCCGCTGGTCTTCACCATCGTCGTGGTGAACTTCATCGGCGGCTACATCCCCTATATCGGTGCGTTCCTCGGAGGGGGCCTGGCCGTGCTGATCGCCCTCGGCGACCAAGGATTGGTGACCGCCGGCATCATGCTGGTGGCGGTTCTCGCGGCCAACCTGGTGCTCGAGAACTTCGTGGAACCGCGGGTCATGGGTCGCACCCTGGACATCCATCCGCTGATCGTGCTGGTCGTCACCGCGTTGGGTGGCCTCATCGGCGGCATCGTCGGCCTGATCCTGGCCGTCCCGGCCACGGTCATCGCCGGCGACGCCATCACCCGGCTGCGATCCGGCGGGGTCATCCATCGGGTGGCCGACCGGGCCGAGCCGACAGTGCGACGAATGCTCGGCTGACCGACCCACGCGATCTTGCGTCCCTGCCACGGAGGCTGCGGAGTCCATGCCAACAACACTGTTCCTGGTCTCGATGGTCATCGTCACCGCCCTGTTCTTCGACTACACCAACGGCTTCCACGACAGCGCGAACGCAATGGCCACCTCGGTGGCGACCGGCGCGCTGGCCCCGAAGGTGGCCGTGCTGATCGCCGCGATCCTGAACGTGGTCGGCGCGTTCCTGTCCACCGAGGTCGCCAGGACCATCTCCGGCGGAATCGTGAACGACGCCCTGGTCACCCCCACGATGATCTTCGCCGGCCTGGTCGGGGCCATCCTGTGGAACCTGCTGACCTGGCTGGTCGGGCTGCCGTCCAGTTCGTCACACGCGTTGTTCGGCGGATTGATCGGGGTGGTGCTCATCGGCGCCGGCCCCGCCGGGGTGAACTTCTCGGTCGTCGTCTCGAAGATCGTGCTGCCGGCCCTGGTGGCGCCGCTGGTCGCCGGCCTCGCGGCCGGGCTGGCCACGTTCTACCTCTACGGGATGATCCGGCGGGCGGACCGGGAACCGGCCGCCGGTTGGTTTCGGCGGGGGCAGACGGTATCCGCGTCGATGGTCGCGCTGGCCCACGGCACCTCCGACGGGCAGAAGACCATGGGGGTGATCACCCTGGTGCTGATCACCGCCGGATACCAGGAATCCGGGACCGGACCGCAACTCTGGGTCGTCGTCGGCGCGGGTTTGGCGATCGGCCTTGGCACCTACTCCGGGGGGTGGCGGATCATGCGGACCACGGGCCGGGGCATCGTCGACGTGCAGGCACCCCAAGGCTTCACCGCGGAAACAACCTCGGCGGCGGCCATCCTCGCGTCGTCCCACATGGGATTCGGCCTGTCCACCACCCAGGTCTGCTCGGGATCGATCCTTGGCTCAGGAATCGGCAAGAGGCTTGCCAAGGTGAGGTGGACCACCGCCCGACGGATCCTCTACGGATGGCTGCTCACGCTGCCGGCGGCCGCACTGACCGGCGCCGCCGCCGCGGCCGTCGCGTTGACCGGCACCATCGGCGTCCTGCTGGTCTTCGCCGCCCTGCTGGCCGGCGCCGCCGCGATCTACTCGATCTCCCGGCGGGCTCCGGTGTCCAGCAGCAACGTCAACGATTCCGCCGACGTCACCATCAACCCGACCGGATCGACCAGGACCGGCTGACCGGCCCCGGCCGACCCGACGTCGGCGACCGATGGGAGCACGGACAGGCATGAGAATCGACTGGTCATCGCCGGGGAGGACACCACCACCAACACGCACCGCCTGGGAACCAGGGTGACCGGCTACGGATGCCTGGGCCTGGCCGGGCTGATCGTGCTGTATGGATGTACCTGATCAACGGATGCGAGCCTCGGGTCGATCTCGCGAGTGCCGCCGGGCCGAGCCCCGTTCGGTCGACCCTGGCCGGACACTCGCGTTGTACCGTGCGCGATTCGGGTCAGTCGTCGGACATCTCGTCGACACAAACGGTGATCGCGATGAGCAGGGCGTCGTTATGGCCCGGGGCGATCTCGATGCCGTAGGAGTCCCGGACCCGGAACCATTTCTTGGAGATCGTGGCGACCGTGTCGCCGTCCTGTTCGATCTCGTATTCGTGGTCCACGAAGTTGGGCGTGGGCCTTCAGGTCGGGTCCGCCGTCGACGTCGATGTTGTACCGGTCCCGCAATCCGATCAGTGCCTTGTGCACGCTTGCGGTGGTGTCACCACATTCGATGGCCATCTTGTCCCGAACGCTGACCTTGCGTTCCTGGATCTTGGCCAGTTCAGCGCCATCGGGGTCCTCGAGGATGAACGTGTCACGGACCCGGGCGGCCTTGCCGTTGACCTTGAACACCCGGTCACCGGACTCGTTCTCGATCCAGGAGTCGTCCCCGATGGACATCAACTTCTCCCGCATCTGATACCGGTGCACCGCCGGGCCGTCGTCGCCGCGGAGGCGATCCCGCAGATTCATGACTGGAACCCTTCTCTCGATGTGGATTCGTGGGCGCCGCGGTGTTCTTTCTGAGCGGCTTGGGGCCCCGGCGCCACGTCCGTGGCGCCGGGGCAGGAACGTGGTCTGGGCCGGGTCTGGGTCTGGCGTCGGCCCTGACCACGGCGGACCGCCGGTTCGGCCGCGCCGACAGAATGTTCAAGGGGTGGCGGCGGCCTGGATGATCTTCTCGTCGCCCTCGTTGACGGCCTTGACGACGGCGTCGTAGTCGCCCTTGTCGATGGCCTTGTTCACCTTCTTCGTCGCCTTGGCCACGGCCCGGTCGATCCGGTCCAGGTACTGGTCGTCGACGACCGCGACGATCGCCGACGCGCCCGGAGGCAGCCATTCCTGCGCGTCGACGCCGATCGACTTCTCCTCGTGCCGCTTGGCGATGGCGCCGACGCCGGCGCCGATCCCGGCGCCGACCGCCGTCGCGAGCAGCAACGGCGGCGCGAACAGCCCGACGACCAGGCCGCCGACCGCCCCCAGTGCCGATCCGGCTGCGACCAGGCCACCGCCGTGTTCCTTGACGTGGACCTCGCCGCCGGTGTCCCGGTCCAGCACGACGGCCGCGACCACGGCGACGTCGTCCATCTCCTTGATCGCCCGGAAGTCCGCGGCCGCGGCTGCGCTGTCGTCGCCGTCCGCGGCGACGACCAGGCTGACATTCGGATCCGACATGATCACTCACTCATCCCTTCTCGAACACTGGGGCTCCAGGGCAGTGTCGCACTCATCGAGTCTGTCCGACCGGATCAGACGCCAGCCAGAACCGAGCGCGGGGCGGTGATCATGACCGGGTGCCCGTCACGGTGCGGTCGCCCAGTGGTTGGACGGGGCGGTTGTTGTCGGGGTAGCCCTCGTAGCCGGGGAAGGCCGCGATCAGCTCGTGCAGCGCTTCGACATCCTTCGGGTCGACGGCGATGACGATCTTGGGCAGCAGGTACCAGCCGACACCGCCGGTGCACGGCGGGGTGGTCAGCGAGCCGGTGTAGGTCAAGTACTTGTCCAGGGTGACCTTGTTGTGCCCGAACAGGGCCGGGCCGGCGCCGAGCAGAACCGCGGCGCTGGTCCTCTGGTGCAGGTCGGCCTCCTCGCCGGGGGTGTCCGGCGCCCCCCGCAACACGGTGCGCAGCAGCCGTGCCGCGGCCGCGCTGCCCTGGCCGTGCTGCGCCGCGACGATGTCGGTGAAGACGGCAACGACCACGGTGTGTCCCTGCGCGTCGCTGTGCACCAGGTGGATCTCCAGGTCGGCCCGATGCCCGTTCACGACGTGTTCGGCGGGTGCGTGGATGTGCCACTGCTGCAATTGGTAGGGGGCCTTGCCAATCTCAAGGGTGCCGCCGCCGTTGTCCGGCTGCGGCACCTCGACGACGTGGCCGGTGTTCTCCACCAGCAGCGGGGTGCGTAAGTAGTCGGCCCGCAGCGCCGGCAACTGCTTGTCCACCGTCGGGTTGGTGACGACCACCGGGGACTGGCCGTCGGGGTTCGCGCACGCCGCCCACCCGGGGTCCAGCGAACCCCAGAACTGAGGCCCGGTGGTCAAGGCCGGGCTGTGTGACCAGGCCGGTGCCGGCGGGGTGACCGGCGGCGTGGACGCGGCCACCGCGCTCGGGGCGGCCACGGCGGCCAGCAGGGTCAGCCCCAGGGCGGCGATCCCGATACGTACCCGACTGGTTGATCGACTGGACATCGCAACGCTCCTTCGCCGTTCGGATGAACCCTGCTGTGCTGCGGGCGGCCTCGGGTCGGGTCAGTTCGCTGATTCCTCGACACGTGGCTGGGCCGTTCCCGGAATACCGATGTCATCTGTGGTCACCGGGGGTCGTCGGTCAGGCAGTGATGTCCCGGCCGTGGGCGGTGACCGCCCAGATCACGAAGATGTCGAACGCGATGATCAGGATCGACCAGATCGGGTAGTAGGGCAGCCAGGCGAAGTTCAGGATGATGCTGAGCGCGGCGACCAGGACGGCGACGGTGCGGGCCCATACCTGCCCGGAGAACAGGCCGATGCCGGCGAGTACGGCGACGGCGCCGACGATGAGGTGGATCCACCCCCAGGTGGTCAGGTCGAACTTCAGGATCCAGTTCTGGGTGGTGACGTAGAACTCGTCGTTGAAGATGGCGACCAGGCCCTGCACGCCGTGGCAGACGCCGCCGATGATCAGGATGATGCCGGCCGCGGCGGTGACCCCGACGGCGAATCCGCTGCGGTTTTCCTGGCTTGTCGTCATGGGAACCTCCATGGTTGTCGATTGGGGTGATGGGTCGGTGGTGATGTGGCCACTGTGGTCCGGTCGGCGGGTTCCGGCATCACTCGGCCTGAGTGAATGAGCGGGACAGAAAACGGGTGTCGTCGCCGGCCTCGGGTCGACGGCCAGTCGGAACGGTGGACAGGTGTTGGCGGCCAGGTGAACTCGGCGGGGCGCGAGCGTGAATCGTCGGGCGGTCAGTCGTCGGAGCGGCCGAAGGCCAGTCGCCACAACGTGTGCCAGTCGAGCTTGGCGCGGAGTTCGGCAACGCCGGGACGGTCCCGGGGCAGCCGGACCCGCAACGCCAGGGGTCTG
>DATDBV010000169.1:0-5882 GCA_036524715.1 Nakamurella sp.
ACCGTTGTCGGTCAACCGGTAGTACCGGCGCAGCCGACCGGAGTGGACCTCCTCCCGGTCGAGCTCGACCAAACCGTCCCGGACCAGCCGTTCCAACACCCCGTACAGGGTCCCGACCTTCAACCGCACCCGCCCGCTGGAAACATCGGCAACCTCCTGCACGATGCCGTAACCGTGCCGCGGCCGGTCCGCCAGCGCGGTCAGGACGAAGAACGCCTGTTCCGTCCCCACACCACCACCCATGGGACCCAATATATCGGCTCACAAGCTATCACGGAAGGACCCTTGGAGGACTTGGGAGCCAACGCGGCAGTCTGCGCAGCGGCAGCCCAGCAGTGCAGGAATGGCCGGCCGCACCGGACCGAGCCCGGTCGGGTCAGCCCGTCCCGACCACCCGGTCCGACGCCGACCCCCGACCCAGCGCCGACCATCCGAACAGCAGGGCCAGGACACCGAGGACGGTGGCCGCGACCGCCGTCCACGCAAGGGCGACCCCCGAGGCCGGGTCACCCAGCCCGACCAGCGGCGCGGCTACCGCGCCCAGCGCGAATTGGGTCAATCCCAGCAGCGCGGAGGCGGACCCGGCGATCCGGCGGTGCCGGTCCATGGCGATCGCCGACGAGTGCGGCAGTGCAAACCCGACCGCCGACACCATGGCGAACAGCGCGACCAGCACCATCGCCAGGCCCCCACCGGCGAACACGGTGACCGCCAGCAGCACCGCCCCGACCAGTGCCTGGACCACGCCGACCGTCAGCAACGCGAGCGAGGAGATGCGGCGCAACAGCAGCCGGCCCAGCTGAGTCGCGCCGATGATGCCCAACGCGTTGAGCGCGAAACAGGCGCTGAACCACTGGGCCGAGAGTCCGAACCGGTCCTGCAGGACGAACGGCGACGCCGAGATGTAGCCGAACATGGCGGCGGTGACCATGGATCCGGCCAACACGCAGCCGACGTACCCGCGGTCGCGCAGCAGGGTCCCGAACGCGGTCGCCGTGGCCGAAAGACCGCCGCCGGAGCGCCGTTCGGGCGGCAGCGACTCCCGGATCACTCCGAACGCGAGCACCATCAGGACCACCCCGATCCCGGCCAGCACCCAGAACACCGTCCGCCAGGTGCCGACCAGCAAGATCTGTCCGCCGATGACCGGCGCCAGGATCGGTGCCAACCCGTTGATGGAGGCGACCGCGGCGAAGAACGACGCGGCCGCCTTGCCAGTGAACAGGTCCGCGATGACCGCCCGACCGACGACGATGCCGGCCGCCCCCGCCGCTCCCTGGACCAGCCGGAGCACGATCAGCAGCGTCATCGACGTGGTGATCGCGCACAGGGCCGACACGACCGCGAACAGCGCGACCCCGACGAGCAGCGGCCGGCGCCGGCCCAGCCGATCGGACAACGGCCCGGTGATCACCTGACCGACGGCCAACCCGACGATGCACGCGGACAGGGTCAGCTGCGCGGCCGACGAGGTCGAGTTCAGGTCACCCGGCAACTCCGGTAGTGCCGGCAGGTACATGTCCAGGCACAGCGGACCGAACGCCGACAGCGCACCCAACGCGACGATCAGGGCGACCCGGGACCGTTCGCCCGTCACTCCGCCGCCGTCCCGGGGCGCCTCACAGGCTCGGTGGCCCGGTCGCGGCCCCGGCGACCACACCGACGGTTCGCTCGGCGAGCCTCGCTCACTCCGCCGCCGTCCCGGGACGGTTCGCTCGGCGAGCCTCGCTCACTCCCACTCGATGGTGCCCGGCGGCTTGCTGGTCACGTCCAGCACCACCCGGTTTACTTCCGGCACCTCGCCGGTGATCCGGTTGGAGATCCGGGCCAGCAGGTCGTACGGCAGGCGGGACCAGTCCGCCGTCATCGCGTCCTCGCTGCTCACCGGGCGTAGCACGATCGGGTGCCCGTAGGTGCGGCCGTCGCCCTGCACGCCAACGGACCGGACGTCGGCCAGCAGCACCACCGGGCACTGCCAGATCCGCTCGTCGACGCCCGCGGCGGTCATTTCCTCACGGACGATCGCGTCCGCGGCACGCAGCACCTCCAGGCGGTGGGCGTCGACGGCCCCGATGATCCGGATCCCCAGACCGGGACCGGGGAACGGATGCCGCTTGACCATCGCCGCGGGCAGACCGAGCTCGGCGCCCAGCGCGCGGACCTCGTCCTTGAACAGCGACCGCAGCGGCTCGACGAGCTCGAACCGCAGATCGTCGGGCAGCCCGCCGACGTTGTGGTGCGACTTGATGGTGGCCGTGCCGGTGCCGCCCCCTGACTCCACGACATCCGGGTACAGCGTGCCCTGGACCAGGAACTTCACCCCGCCCTCGGCCGCGTTGATTTCGGCCGCGGCAGTCTCGAAGACCCGGATGAACTCCCGGCCGATGATCTTGCGCTTGGTTTCCGGCTCGGTGATGCCGTCCAGCGCACCCAGGAACCGCGCTGCCGCATCGACCGTGACCAGATGAATGCCGGTCGCTGCGACGTAATCGCGCTCGACCTGCTCCCGCTCCCCCGCCCGCAGCAGGCCGTGGTCGACAAACACGCAGGTCAGCTGATCGCCGACGGCCCGGTGCACCAACGCGGCGGCGACCGCGGAATCGACCCCGCCGGACAGGCCGCAGATCACCCTCTCCGAGCCGACGACCGCCCGGATCGCCGCCACCTGCTCGTCCAGGATGCTCTGCGGGTTCCAGTCGGGGGTGATGCCGGCGACGTCGTAGAGAAAGCGGCGCAGCACGTCCTGGCCGTGCTCGGTGTGCACCACCTCCGGGTGGTACTGCACACCGGCCAGCCGCCGGTCCAGGTTCTCGAACGCGGCGATCGGGGTGTCCGCGGTGCTCGCCGTCACCGCGAAACCCTCGGGTGCGGCGGACACCGCGTCGCCGTGACTCATCCAGACCCGCAGCCGCTCGGGCAGATCCTGCAGCAGGGTGGCCCGGTCATCGGTGACGGTCAGGTCGGTGGCGCCGTACTCGCGGCGACCGGTGCGGGCCACGGTGCCGCCGAGGGCCAGGGCCATGGTCTGGAAGCCGTAGCAGATGCCCAGCACCGGGATGCCGGCGTCGAACAGGGCCGGGTCCACCGCGGGCGCGCCTTCGGCGTAGACGGACGACGGGCCGCCGGAAAGGATCACCGCCGCCGGCTTTCTCGCCGCGATCTCGGCGACGGAGGCTGTGGACGGCACGATCTCGGAGTACACGTTCGCCTCGCGGACCCGGCGGGCGATCAGCTGCGCGTACTGCGCTCCGAAGTCGACGACAAGCACCGGGTTGGGGTGGGTGGCGTGGGCGGGCTCGGAACCGGGCACGGCGGACTGCCTCTCGATCGTGGCTCGCGGAACCGACGGAGTCTATCGAAGGGTCTATCGAAGGCGGCGCGGCCGTCAGATGGCGCGGCGATCCCGCTTGGGCTGGCGTAGGCCCGCGTCCGACAGCCGGCGCAGCAGTTCCCGGGAGTCCACCGGCACCGCTCCCGCCTCGATCAGTCGGCGGTACCGCTCCTCCGGCACGTCATAGTGGTCGTGGTCGAACCCCCGCTCGGGCACATCGTTCGCGGCGGCGAACGCGTGCAATTCCGCGTAGGAGCGATCGCTGACCAGGTGCGACCACAGCCGGCCGTGCGCAGGCCAGCGAGGGGGGTCGATCAGCACGGTCACGTCGTCGCACTCCTCGTGTCAACCTCGCAAGCTCGGCCGCCCCGACCGGGTCGGCGACGACTGTGCCGATGATTCGCTTGGCAAGCCTCGTTCACGTCCTGACCACATGGTCGACCGACGAGGCACCCGAGGCCCGATCCGGCCGATTTGCTGAATGGATTGGCGGCCTCATTCGTCTCGTCTGACCACCCTGAATTTACGCAACAATCAGCCCTGGTCGTCACCTGGTCGTCACCGTCGTCGCCGCCGACCTCGATCGACCATCGACTGCTCGACAACGTAGCCGGGTCGGCCTCGCCGACGTACCTGTCAGACGTTGTCTGGAGGTACGAGCAGCGAACCCTGGGAGGTCCTGGGGCTGACCTTGGGCTCACCTCGACAGCGGCACGGCGGCCCCGCGCCGCTGGGCCACGCGAGTTCGCCGTGCAGCCTGAGGGGACAAGTGTTCACGTCCAGTGACGCCTCTCGGGGGAGATCATCACCCGATTGGGTCATGCAGACGCAACGATCTGCGCGTAAAAGGATGACTTAGCTCACCTCTCGGGTGCTACTGGACGGTAACGGGTTGCATTTCTGTCGCAAGGCCGTATGGTTGGGCCATGTGTACAGGACCAGACCACTCGTACAGGAAGCTGTGCCCCCTTGAGGTGCCTCTCATAGAGGACGCCCAGGGCCAAGCATGAATCCAATGTACGTGGTTTGGATCGACCTGTATTCGAGACGCTGGCGCTGTGTCTCTTGCTGAAGAGTAGTGGAGTGGCGCACCCGCCGCGCGGTTGGAACTAGCTTCCCACCGTGCGGAGACGCCCAGGGGGAACCTACTAGGAATGGAATTCGATTATGAACACGCTCAGAGGTGGCATCGAAGTCGAAGATGCGGTGCAGTCGTTGGCTGAGGCTGAAGCTTCGACCGAGGACGAGCTGAGTCCATCAAATCGTGATCCTTATAGCCCCGATGATGAGGAGGAGTACTACCGCCTCGTCGTGAAGATGTCGTCACACGAGCTCGTCAGGCGCCTCAACACACATTTGGGTGCGACCCTGGTTGCAGGCCTGGCCGGAGTCAAGGACCGCAAGTTGCCCTACAAGTGGGCGACTGCAAACGGCCCAGAGCCGCGAGATGAGGCGCTTCAACGGCTGCAGATGGCTATGCGGGTGTGGATGGCCCTTAGCGCGGCTGACAACGACTACGTGGCGCGATCTTGGTTCGTTGGAATGAATCCACGGCTTGAAGAGCAGTCGCCAGTGTTGGCTCTGCGAGCTGGCCGCCTCGCTGAGGTCAAGGCCGCGTCGAGGTCTTTCGTTGAGGGTATCGACGAGTAGACCGAGCCTGAACTGAAGCTGCAGGGGGCAGGGGGAGATAAGTCTCCCTGCAGGCTGCAGCAAAGATTCAGAAGATGTTGAGGTTGAAGGCCTTCGCGACGGTAAGAAGAGGTTGATTCTGGTCCAGGCGCCGGACTTCAGCTCCGTCGTCGGCCTTGGTGGGTTCGCATAGATGGCTCCTCCCTTCGTCGACGTGGCGTAACCAGATGGCCCAGCACACAGGCACTGTTCCATTGAACCTATGCTTCGACGGGTAGACAATGCCATGGGGTCGGGAGCCATCAAAGAGAATCCGCCCACGCACCCATCGAGCGATCGCTGTCGTCACCGTCCGGCTCTCACTCAACTGTTGCTCGGCGGGCTCCTCGTTCACATCGTCATCCACGTCAAGACTCTGCAGAAGCGAGCCCTTCGAATCGGTGATGGTGGCGATGCTGTCTGGATGCTGGATGTCGACGAACCAACCAAACGTTGGCAACTGGAGCTTGTACTCGAGTCGACTTAGTCGCCACCCGGCAGCGAGACATCCAGTTCGGACCAGCCATTGTTCATCCCACTCACCGGTGGAAGCCTCAAGCAGCGTCCGGTTGTCATCGGGATCGCTTTCCGGGAAGAGATGACTCATTGGTGTCTGACAGTCAGGACGCGCCCATGCCAAGGCCTCCGCGTACGCTCCTTCGATTGGTGACGAGCCGTAAATCGTGTGCCGATCGAGGACGTCGTAGCGTCCCCAACTTCGGACGTCTTGAGTGTGCGTACGCCGACGTGGATTCATTGCTCGATAGGAACGCTTCGCGATACGCCAAACCGTCTGACCCGTTGCTCGCTGGAGTGCTAGGCCTGTGATGGCGCACGTGACCGGCTGAGGCATGGACATGCTTCCCCCCTGCTTCGCCTAAGC
>DATDBV010000170.1:0-2841 GCA_036524715.1 Nakamurella sp.
GGACCGGGAGACCATCGAGCAGGCGAGGGGCGACGCCGCCGGGCTGGTCGGCGACGACCCCGACATGTCCCGCTGGCCGGGGTTGGCTGACATGGTGTCCGCCGTCATCGCCGAGCAGGAGCAGGACTACCTGGACAAGGGTTGATCGCGCACCAACGCGGGATCGCTCGAGTCCGACGTGCGAGGACGCCAGAGGACCACGGCCATGGCGATGAGCCAGAGGCACCACGCGACGTAGCCGATGAAGTTGGTGAGGCCGGCGACGGGCAGTCCGAGCGGGACGGTGACGCCGGTGGCGATGAGGACGGCGGCGGCGTAGCCGAGCCACCCCAACCAGCGGGGGGCGATGCCGCCGCTGGTGGCGATGACGACCAGAACCGTGAAGGTCGCGGTCAGGGCGTAACCGATGGTTTCCCCGAGCACGGTGCCCAGCCAGGTGTGCAGCAATTCGAAGGTGCGATAGGCGTCGGCCGTCTCCGACGGCACCGCGGCGTCCGCGCTGACGCCGGGGATCAGCAGGACCCACCTGGACAGGCCGATCACCTGGACGGCGGCGGCGGCGACGCCGACGCCGGCGATCCATCCGCCGAGCCGCCCGCCGGCGATCCGCCCGAGCAGGACTCCGACGGGCGCGAGCAGCGCCGCACTGATCATCAGGACGAGAAACCAACCGACAACCGCGGTTTGCTGCTCGCGGAACGCATCGAGGATCTCTCCGGTCGGTGCCTTCAGGATCGCGGGGTAGTCGAAGATCGAGCCGAGGGCGGTGAATCCGGCGATCGCCAGGGTCGCGGCGGCGGCCATGGCGGCCGCCGCGAATCGCCGGGTGGTACGCATGGTCATGGTGGGTCCTTTCGGGAGGTTCGGTGGAAGTGGTTTGCGCGGAGCCGATTTCGCTATGGCCGGCCGGGCCGTGCGTCCCGCAGTGGTCGACCCAGGGTGCGTGTCGCGCCGTCCCGGTACCACCGGAGGGTGGCGGCCAGGGCGGTGTCGAGCGGGGTGCGGTGATCGCCGAACGCGGTGCGGAACTTGCCGTCGTCGACGACCCAGCGATCGGTGAACTGGTACAAGGTGTGCCGGTATTCGCGCATCGCGGGTTTCATCAGACCGACCAGTCGCAGCACGGCGCGTCCGGCGACCAGGCTGCGCGGCCGGTGACCGGCGAGACCGTAGACGTGGTCGATGATCTGCCGGGTGCTGCGGGCCTGCGCGACCGGCAGGTGCCACACCTGTCCGGTGGCGCCCGGTCGGGTGCCCAGGATGACCAGCCCGGCGGCGACATCGGGGGTGTAGGAGTAGCTGTGCGGCAGCTCGGGGTTGCCCATGACCTGCGCGGTGCCGCCGGTGAGGGCGGCGCCGAAGACGTTCGCACCGAGCGCGGACTGCGTGGCGCCGGGGCCGAAATAGTCCGAGGCCCGACCGATGGCCACCTCGACCCGGCAGGCGCGATGTGCGGCGAGCAGCTCGTCGGTCATCGCGGCGCGGGTGGCGGCCTTGGCCGAAGCCGGCCGCGCCTGCATGGTTTCGACGAGGTCCCGACCGCCGACCGGCCCGTAGGCGTAGAGGTTGTCGAGCACCATGAGGCGGGCGCCGGCCGACTCGGCGCCGGCGAGGACGGCGCGCTGCAGCGGCGGGAACTGTTCGGGCCACCGGTCGTAGTTCGTGGCGTTCAGGCAGAAGTACACGGCCTCGGCGCCGTGGGTGACGCGGGTGGTGAAAGCCGGGTCGGTGGCATCCCCCGCGACGAGATCGGCGCCGGGGACGGCGCCGCGGCCGCTGCGATTCACCGCGGCGACGTCGTGTCCGAGGGCCACCAGTTGCTCGGTCAGCAGGCGGCCGACCTGGCCGGTGCCGAAGACGATGTGCCGGCTCATCGTGACGCGCTCCTTCCGTTCTCGTTGAGGACCAGCGGGAGGACGAGGGTGCATACGGTGACGGCGATGGCACCGAACGAACCGAACACGGTGAACTGCTCGTCGACCTGAATTCCGGCCACCGTGGTCACCGCCCAGCCGATCGGCCAGATCACCGCGAGCGCGGCGGGCCAGGCCAGGGCCAGCCGCCCGAGCCGCGGCCGAAGGGTGAACGCCTGGGCGGTGCCGACGGCGAACCCGCAGATGAAGCCCTGGATGACCAGCGCGGCCAGGTCGGTGCCGTAGTCCACCACCGCGGCGCCGACGGTCAGTCCTACTGTCAATCCGATCGCGGTGGCCGCGATCCACGAGGCGGGCGCTGGGCCGCCCCGGCCCAGACCCAGGATCTGGGCGCCGCCGATGGCCAGCCCGGTGATCAGGCCGCCGAGCATGGCGGCCCATGGATCGTCGACGGGCCCGACGAGGAGCATGGCGGCGAACCCGCCCAGCGGGAAGCCGAGGAAGGTCACCATCCAGCGCGCCGCGACCCGCACCGGGTGGTGGCGGGCGGTCCTGGTGGACGTGGCGGCCGTGAGTTCGGTCATGATCACTCCTACGGTTGGTGGGGCGGTTGCGGGCGCGGCGGCCCGGGGCGGACGTGCTCGGCGGCGATCCAGGCGACGATGACGTTGTCCGGGAAGTCCGAGAGATGCTCGCGCACAAGGACATCGAGCACGTCGTGGTGCTCGTTCAGGTGAGCGACGGCGACCGCGACGAGTTGGCGGTCCCGGGTGGTGATGGCGTTGTGGGCGGCCCGGGCCAGCAGCTCCTGGGGATGCGGCGCGATCAGCGCCGCGGCGACCAGCAGCTTCGGTGTGCTGGCCGTCTTCGCACGGTCGAGAATCTCCACCGCCGATGCCGCGTCGCCACCGATCAGCCTCCGATGCAGGACGTCGATGTCATCAGGCATGAGTCGACTATCGGGATA
>DATDBV010000171.1:0-10517 GCA_036524715.1 Nakamurella sp.
CCGATGTTCCTGCACACCAACCGCCGCATCACCGCGCTCATCGGCGTGGTCTGCCTGGCCCTGCTGATCTTCTGCCTGATCGAACGCGAGGCCCGCCGCAACCTCGCCCCGGCCACCAAGATCGACGGCCTCTACGCCGGCCGCCCCGCCAAGCCCACCGCGGCGTTGATCTTCACCACCCTGGCCACCCTGCGCCTGCGCCACGCCGACGACGGCACACCCGAGATCCCCGAGCCGACCCCACTGCAGAAACGAGTCCTGGAACTACTCAGGATCGACCCGCGGACCGCCGCCACCCCGAGCACCGGGACCTCACCGTGACCACCAGCGCGCGTTACGATACCGATACGACAGCCACCAGTGTGTGCGCCCAATGCGGAACCGGTTTCACCCCAACAGGGCGCCGCCGATGGTGCACCGACGCCTGCCGCCAATCCGCCTGGCGACGCCGCCGGGCCGCACCCCGACCCACCCAACCCGCCAAGATCGACACCGTCTACGAATGCCCGCAATGCCAGACCCGCTACCTCGGCGTCCAACGCTGCCAGGACTGCAACACCTGGTGCCGCCGGCTGGGCCCGGGCGGCCAATGCCCGCACTGCGACGACCTCGTCGCCGTCGAAGATCTCGTCGCCGACAACCAGTACACCGCCCCACCCAAAGCGAAACGACAAACCAACGGCCGCGGTGAACGACCCACCACCGGCGACGAGGAGGTCTGATCGCGCCGGACCCCAAAAAGATCTTGATCCACAGGCCTCAAATTCTCCACCGACCCACCGCACCCCATGTGCGAATTACGGGGCTAGCGTCGATCCGCGGGCGCTGATCGCGCCACGTGTGGGTGCCACGAGCACCCGTCCCTCAACGAGGAGGCAATATGGGAACACGACGACGGACAGCCGTCGTAGGAGCCGCGGCCTTGACGCTGGCGATGTTCGCGCCGACGTCGGCGGCGGCGGCCCCACCGGGCAACGCCTGCGACAACCGCAGCAACAACACCTACCAGAAACTGCTCGAGTGCGTGACCCTGGACGGCGTCAGGGAGCACCAGGCAGCCTTCCAGAAGATCGCCGACAACAGCGTCGACCCGGTCTATCCGGGAACCCGGGCTGCCGGCACCGACGGCTACGCCGAAAGCGTTGAATATGTCTCCGGGCTGCTGCAGGACGCCGGGTACGAGGTCACGCTGGACCCGGTCCAGATCACGTTCAACTTCCCGGCCGTCCTGCGGCAGCTGACGCCGGTGCAGGCGGAGTACGAGACCGGTGTGTTCACCGGCAGCGGCTCCGGGACCGTCGATGGTCAGGTCATTCCCGTCGACATCAACCTGACGCCGCCCCGCGCATCCACCAGCGGCTGCGAGGCGGCCGACTTCACGGGGCTTGACTTCTCCGGACCCGCGGACATCGCGCTGGTGCAGCGCGGCACCTGCTTCTTCGGGACCAAGGCGTTCTACGCCCAACAGGCCGGCGCCGAGGCCGTCATCATCTTCAACCAGGGCAATACACCGGACCGCGAGGGACTGATCGTCGCGGACGCCACGAGCGTGGATCCCCCGATCACTGAGGAAGAACCGGTCACGCACGACATCCCGGTGGTGGGTGCCAGCTTCGCCGACGGTGCCGCATTGGCGCAGCCCGGCTCCACGGCCTTCGTGGAGGTGCTTCCGGCCGAGACCCGCACCGACTACAACGTCATCGCGGAGCTGCCGGGCAAGAACCCGAACAACGTGGTGATGGCCGGCGCCCACCTGGACAGTGTGATCGAGGGCCCGGGAATCAACGACAACGGCTCAGGATCCGCCGCCCTGCTGGAGACCGCCCTGCTGATGGGCAATCTCAACCCGCAGAACACACTTCGGTTCGGCTGGTGGGCCGCCGAGGAGCAGGGGCTCGTCGGCTCGGCCGACTACGTCGCCGGGCTCTCGCAGGCCGAGCGCGACCGGATCGCGCTCTACATGAACTACGACATGGTCGGCTCGCCCAACTACATCTTCATGGTGTACGACGCGGACCAGTCGACCTTCCCCGCCCCGGAGGGCGTGCCGATCCCGGCGGGTTCCGCGGCGATCGAGGACCTCTACGAGGCGTACTACACACTGGTCGGTGAGCCCTACGACGACACCGAGTTCTCCGGCCGCAGCGACTACGAAGCGTTCATCCTCGCCGGCATCCCCTCCAGCGGGCTGTTCACCGGCGCGGAGGTGCCGAAGACCGACGAGCAGGAGGCCATCTGGGGCGGCACCGCCGGTGAGCAGTTCGATCCGTGCTACCACCTCGCGTGCGACACGTTCGCCAACAACGACGACCACGCACTTGAGGTGAACAGCGACCTGATCGCCTTCGCCATGCTCACCTTCGCCCACTCGACGGAATCGGTGAACGGCGTTCCCGGCAAGAAGGTCCCGGGCCCCGGCGGTTACCAGCTCCCGGTGCCCGCGGGCCCGGAGGGCACGTTCGCCGACGAGGGCGGTGGGTTGCACGCCCCGCACGCCGCTGCCTGACTCCCTGTGATGTCGGGGCCGGGTGTTCGTCTGCGGATGAACACCCGGCCGGTCGTTCCCCGGCCGGCCGGTGCGGCACAGCTGGCCGACCCTGCCGTCGGATCACACCTGCCGTTCTTGCGAATCGTCGGAGTTGTGCTCGGCCTGGTCATCCTCGTGGCCTCATCATTTGGTGGCGAACGCAACATCATCGGAACCCCGCGCGAGCGCACCCGCGGGTGCCGTCGGCCCAGGAATTGGGCACGTAAAGGGACGAGTCGATGATGGTGTGTCCGGCCGGGGCCAACTTAGGCGAGATGGACTGCGACCTGGGCGTTCTCGATCCGTGCGAGGTGCCGGTGTTTTGCTGGACGCCGACGGAACGGCTGCCTTCTTGAGGTCTCCGGTTCGTCGACCTACGCCGAGATCGGCATCGCGGTTGCCATCTCGTGCTCCTTGCGTTGGAGGTGATCGATCGACCGAGCGATGACCGCGCTCGCCGATCACCGGTAACTGCGCCGGGGACGGTCGTCGTCGGCCGCGTCTGCGCCGTCGGGCGGAACCGGTCCGGCCGGGGTTCGCAGACCGGGTCGGCCGGCATCAGCGGTCGGGTCGGACACCGAACCCTGATCCAGGCGTGGGTATGGGGCATCCATCGGGCTCCCTCGCCTGCGACTCCATATCCACAGCAAGGGCTGTCTGCAGGGTCGAAGGCCGACCTGCGAACAGGAGTGGTGGAATTGAGGCGTGCCTGGGCCACGAGCGCGGCGGAGGACCGGCGGACCGGATCGAAGTTGCAGGGCGATGATCCGACGCGGCGACGCGAGGCGCCCGACGCGTTCGGCCACGGTTCCGGCGGGGACTGGGTGGCGAACAGGAACTCCCGGTGCCACCGATGCCGATCCCCGACCAATCCATCGCGGTGTCGCCGGCGACCTGGAGCTGGAGGCCTGCGAGTCGACGGCATCGTTCCTGGCTCGGGGCTCGGGGCCCGGGGCGTGGTGCCGGGCTTCGCAGCGGAGGGGTCGGACGCGCCGGCCGTCGCGGGCATCGCCCGTCGGCTGGACGGCCTGGCGTGTGTCGAATTGTCTGGCGTATGGCGTAGTTTGGTCGGTTTGCTTGGCGTAGTCAGGTGGGGATGACGGGGGTTCTCTGGCGGCTTCAACGACGTCGGATGATGTTGAGTTGGTTGATTGATGACGCGCCGCGGTCGTCCGATCGGCCCCCTCGATGGCAGTGCTTTCCTGATTCTGCCGATCGCTGCCTTGGCGGCATTGCTCGTCGCCGGCGTCAGGCAGCACTGTTGGCAACGTGGTCGAGGGTGTTCCAGACATGTTGGCGCTACTGATGATCTTGACTGAGGTGCGTCTGTCTGTCTGTCTGTTGGGCCGACGTCGGCGAGCAGTCGCATTGGTTTCCGTCCGAGGATGATTGCCTCATATGGAGCCGACTGCCGGTGACCTTGACGAGCTGGTTGAGTTCTGGACTCTCCTCGACGAGGACCGTGAGCTACTTGGGGGCAAGCGAGGTGCGACCGCAAGGGCAACCCACCGGCCAAGCAACGCGGCGCATGCCGAGGCCGAGAACCCGCCCTGTGTCACGCGAGCCGCTGCCGGCATGGCGAAGCAGCGCACTTGAACGAGACCTACGGTCTTCCGGTGCCTGCGAGCCTCACGCTGAATCATCAGGCCACGCCGTTGGGGCTGTTGGCAGCACCGTTCCCGGCGCCCCTGGCCAGGGGGGTGGCTCGATGGGTCGGTACGGTCTCGTGCTCGTGAAGGGCCATCGGGGTGTCGTTTCGTGTGATTGCCCCCGGCGGGACGCCGATGGTTCGTTTGAAGGCGCGACTGAAGGCTGCATCGGATTGATAGCCGAGCCTGCTGGCGAGTTCACCGACGGCGGCCCCGTCCTCCCTGAGCTCGTTCAGCGCGACTTGCATCCGCCATCGGGTGACGTATTGCATTGCCGGCTCCTGGACGAGCGCGGTGAACCGCGCCGCGAAGGCGGAGCGCGACATCGCCACCTCGGCGGCGAGCGATCCCACGGTCCAGGCCCTCGCCGGATCTCGGTGGATCATCGAGATCGCCCGACCGATCTGAGGGTCTCGCAGTGCGCCGAGCCACCCGGTCCGTGCGGCGGGGTCGTTCTCGATCCATGACCGGATGGCCTGGATGACGAGGATGTCGGAGAGCCGGGTGATCACGGTCTCGCCGCCGGGCCGGGACCGTCTGGCCTCGGTCGCCATCAACCTCAGGGTGCTCTGCATCCACTCGGTGTCGGGGGAGCCGGCCGCCTCGACAAAGATCATCCGCGGCAGCAGATTGAGAAGGTTGTGCGCGGCCGGGTGGTCGAAGCGGACCGCACCGCACACCAGGTTGACAGCGTCGCCGCCGCCGCCGTGCCGGAGCACTGCGTACCGGTCGCTGATGAACTCGTGCGGGATGTCGTAGATGATCGGCGCGGTGGCGTCGGGCCCGCTTCGCAGGCGATGCCCCTCGCCATGGGGAACGAGCGCGAAGTCGCCCGGCTGGAGCACTTGAGCCTCGGCACCGTCGACCTCGAGCCGGCAGCGGCCGGATGTCACGACGTGGAACCACATGCACTCGGGCATCGCCGGCAGCGTCAGGCCCCAGGGCGCGGTGAGGTCCGAGCGACAGTAGAACGTGCCGGACATGCGCAGGTAATGCAACCCCTCGCCCAACAGGTCCTTCGGCTCCTCGATTTCGGCGTGCACGACGTCAGTATGCGCCAATGCCAGCGACGCCGTCCATGTTTTCTGGACGAACGGGCATGAAACAGCGACGAACAGTCATTGTCAGTCTCTGATAACGGGGTCATGCTGGACGAAGCAACGTTCCGGTATCTCACGAAGGAGAACGACATGATCACAGTGATGGGAGCGACCGGTCATACCGGGGGCGCGATCGCCCGGCGACTGCTGGACGCCGGCGAGGAGGTGCGGGCTCTCGGCCGCTCCGAGACCAAGCTCGACGAGCTCCGCCGCGCAGGGGCGGAGACCGTCGCGGGAGACATGACCGATCCCGCGTTCCTGGCCAAGGCATTCACCGGCGCGGACGCGGTGTACACGCTGCTGCCGTTCGATCCGACAGTCACCAACCTCGAGGTGTCGCAGCGCCTGGTCGGCGAGGCGACAGTCCAGGCAGTACGCGCGGCCGGGGTGCGCTACCTGGTCGCACTGAGCAGCGTGGGCGCGGACCTACCCAGGAGCCCGGTGTTCATCGCCAACCTCCGCGATCAGGAGCGGCGACTGCGTGGGCTCGTCGGGGCGAACGTGCTCATCCTGCGCTCGGTGTCGTTCTTCGAGGGCTTCTACGCGGTCCTCGACGTGGTCAAGCAGCACGGCGTCAACGGCGACGTCGTCGCCCCCCACGTCCAGCGACCGATGATCGCCGTCCGGGACCTGGCAGAGGTCGCGGCCAATGCCCTGATCTCCCGAGACTGGGACGATGTTGTCGTGCGGGAGCTGCTCGGCGAGCGCGACCTCAGCTACGCCGAGGTGACCCGCATCATCGGGGAGCGGATCGGCAGGCCGGACCTGCCATACGTGCAACTCCCCGACGCCGACATGATCGAGTCGCTCGGGCAGGCAGGATTTTCCGCCGGTGTCGCCGACGACTACGTCGCGTTCAGCCGCGCCTTCAGCGAGGGCAACCTAACCGACCACGTGGTCCGGACACCGCAGAACACGACGCCCACCCGGTTCGAGGACTTCGCGATCGATTGGGCCATCGCCTACGCGGCGAGATGACCGCGATCGATCAACTCACTCCCATCGTCGGTGTGGCCTGCGCCATCGGCTCCGGTGTGATGGGCGGGACCATGTTCGCCTTCTCGGTCAGCGTGATGCCGGCACTGAGCCGGTTGCCGACGGCGGGGCGCTACTTGGCCCCGGTGGACGACGTGGAACCACATCCGGGCCTTCGCCTGCGCCACCGCCGCGACCGTCCTCGTGCTCACGCTCGCGTAGAGCGGAGCCCTGAATGCACTCAGCGTCCCAGTGTTCTCGCCGGACAACGCACGATAGGGCGCGATAGAAGGTTGCTCAACTCCCCGCGGACGCTCACCCACTGTCCTATCGGCCCAGAATGGTGTACGTGACGCGCTTTGGCGCATGTGCCCAGCCGAGGTCGCCGCGGAGCAGGGTCGGACTGTGCCTACTCCCAGGGATGCAGCCGTCGCCGGCTGCTTCGAGTCCGAGCCCTGAGTCGGGGCCATCGATCCCGGTCCGGGCGACGCGAGCGAACGCCCGCGGCCCGGGTCAGCGCCGGGTGGATCTCCCGTCCAGCCTTTGAAGCTACCCGGTGCTGGCCAGTTCTCCGGCCGGCACTGTGGTCCTGATGGGGTGGTGCCTTGACAGACCACCCCCGACCGCCGCTCCACGTCGACCTCGTCGTAGTCCCGGGCTTGTTCGAAGCCACCGATGCAAGCCCCAACGCTGATCAGTGTGCAGGTGCACCGCCCAAGGCACCGATCCGATCCCCAGCCCTGCTGCCAACAGCGCCTACTGCATCCAGCACGCCGAGAGCGACGTCGTCACGTCACGAAACGTGATGGAAGCCGACCGGCCGGGGGCACACCCCAGGTGCGTGACCACGGAGGTGTGCACGATCACCCACACAGCGTAGCCTGGTCGAGGTCGGTGGCCGCAACGACCGAACCCAGGGGGATCCAATGCACACCTGGAGACACGAACGGTTTCGAGCCCAGACAACTCATCCTCGCCCGTCATCGGACCGGAGAACCGCCAACCTGGGAATTCCCCAACAGATCGGCCGGGTCGACGCCCGTGTAGCTCCGGGCCCAAGCGCACGACCGATTGGCCGCCTGCGGAGCCAGGACCGGTTCCGGGTGGGCCGCGTCGAGGTCCCTCGAGACGACCAGGTGGTGTCGACGGCTCACCAGCACCCGGGCGCTGCACCGCCGCCGTCCGCCGGAGTCGGCCGGGCACTCCGTGGTGTCCAGCGATCAGCCCGTCGACCGAATGCCCTTCTGCGAGTGAGCGACGACTTCCCCGGTCCACGCCAGGCCCAACCTCCGGGTGTCCGTCGCGGCGGGCGGCATCGGGCGCACCCAGGGCGAAGGCCTGGAATGACGGCGCTGACCGTCGCCGTGGCCGTGATCATCGTGGGCGCGGGTGCCATCGTCCATTTCCGGACTGCGGCCGTGACGACCGAGTCGGCGGACGGTGGCGCGGACGCAGATGCATCGACGCCATGGGTCTGGATCCCGCCCATTGACCCGGAGGGCGAGATGGCCACTCGGGCCCCGTCCACGGCCGTTGGTCCTGCGGCACCGTTCCAGATCCGGCCGGCGGCCGTCCAGGCAGATTCAGCGGAGAGCCATCCCACATCGACCGAACCCGAGCAGGGAACACCCCTTTCGCCGGCACCCGCGGCACCCATCGTCACCGCTACCGAGTCGACCGAACACCCACCCCCATCCGCTGACCAACCGGCGCAGCGCGCGGTAGTTGCGGCCGAAGCCCCAACCAAGGAACCTGCCGTAGCTGCGACCGAAGCCCCAACCAAGGAACCTGCCGCACCAGCAGCAGCAGCACCAGCACCAGCACCGGTTGCGGCCGCGCAGACACCGCCGCCACAGGCTCCCCCACCCGACCCTGCCCCAGCACCATCACCCCAACCGACGACCGCACCACCGCCGTCACCAACCGCGGCCCCCGAAGCCACGCCGACCCGCGGAAAGTCCGCGGCCCATCTGCCCGAGCACGCCAATGGCGGTGTCGGCAACCCCGACCGACCGGCGCCTTCAAACCCGGGATCCGGGCCGAAGGACTGACCGCCTGTCACAGCGTATTCCAGGTCGACGTCCGTATCGGTCGGGTGATCGCGAGGGCATCGTCGGGTGTCGACGCCGAGCAACGGCGAGTGTCGAGCGCTGGCGCGATGATCAACGCGCGACGGGATCAGACGGACGGCGGAACCGATGTCGTTGATGCCGGCAGGTCCTGCACGCTGTCCGGGTGCCCCGCCATCACCGTGTTCGCGTCGTTCCCGGTCGAGTCTCGGCAATACCCGGGGTGAGCGATACCGGATGCCGTTTCGATCATCACTGGTTGCGAGCACTCAGGTATGCCAGGACGGCCGCTACCCGGCGATGGCTGTGTGGCTGCTGGCCGTGGCCGAGCTTGGTGAATATGGATCCGATGTGCTTTTCCACCACCGATTCTGACAGGTGCAGGGTCTGGGCGATGCCGGTGTTGGCGAGGCCGCGGGCCACCTCGTGCATGACATCGCGTTCCCGTGGCGTGAAAGCGTCGATGCCGCGAGGAGCGGTGGCATGACGTCGCGAGATCAGAGCGTCAACGATGCGGGTGTCGAGTACGGTGCGGCCGGCGCCGACCTCTTGCAGAGCGCGCATGAGCTCGGCCAGGTCGCCGACCCGCTCCTTGAGCAGGTAGGCCAGGCCGTCGGTGCCATTGGCGAGCAGCGCGTCGGCGTAGGACCCGTTGATGTATTGGGAGAGCACCACGATCCCGGTGTTCGGGTGCCGGACCCGGATGAGGTGCGCGGCCTTGATTCCTTCGGTGCCCTCGGGCATGCGGAGGTCGGTGATCACCGCGTCCGGCAGGAACCGGTCGACTGCGTCGATCAATTCCGGTGCGCTGCCGACCGCGGCGCGGACCGCACGTCCAGGGTGCCGCCGACGGCCGCGATCCGGTCACGCAACCCGGCGAGCCCGCTGAACCCGTTGACCTGCGCCGGTTCGAACCCGCGGCCGTCGTCGGCCACCTGGATCCGCAGCCGCCGTTCGGTGTCGAGGGCGAGGCCGATGGTCGCGTGTCGCGCGTCGCCGTGCTTGAGGGTGTTGGCGAGCGCTTCGCACACGGTGAATCGTCCGGGACGGCGTCGGCACCGGTAGTTGTCGGATTGGGCAACAGACCATCTGACACCTCCTCGGTCGCCCTGCCACGCAAGCGCATCGACCGCACCGAGCGTGGGAGGCGATCCGGACAAACTGGACTCCTACATCGCCGTGGTCCAGGCCTGACCAGCTTTCCACGATCCTGCTGGGGTGATGTCGGGTCGATCGGCTACGACGCGGCGACTCTGGCACCGCCATCGGCCTCGGCCGATGCATGCCTCCTGATCTTGTTGCCGCGGGTCATTTCACCTGGATCCGGGCCACCTGCGGTTCGTGGTCACTTGCCTGGTCGGCGAACTCGGAGTTGACATGGACGACGTCGTAGGCGAAACCGCGGGCGGCGATGGCCGGACTGATCAGGATGTGGTCGAGCACTTGGGAATTGCCCTCGAAGACGTAGGTGTATCGCTCGCCGTCGAGCAGCGTGCTCGGCAGGTCGACCATCCCCGTCGCGGTGAGGATGCCGACCGCCTCGGAATAGTCGAAATCGTTGAGGTCGCCGGCGATCACGACGTTCGCGCTCGGCTGGATGTCGAAGATGTCCTCGACAAAGCCGGCGACCGCGGTGGCCTGCCCCACCCGTTGGGTCTCGGTGACCGCGACCGGCGGCTGGAACCGCCCGAACAGTGGACTGTCACCACCCTTGCTGTTCCAGTGGTTGGCCACCACGAAGACCGGCTTGCCGCGGAACTTGAACTCAGCGGCCAATGGCTTCCGACTGCTGGTGAATGCCGGGTTGGCCGGTTCGATCCGGCCGGGGCTGCTGGTGAGCCGGACGTGGCTTCCGACCTTGACCACGCCGACCGCCGTCGTCGGACCACCACCCGGACGATCCACGAACTGCAGATCCGGCAGGTCGGTACGGAACAGGAACCCCACCCGGATGTTCCCACCGGGTTGGCCGCCGTCCGCGTCGTCGACCGGGTCGATGGCCCGCCAGTCGTAGGTGGGGCCGCCGGCCGCGCTGATCGCCTCCGTCAGTCGAGCGAACGTCTGGTCGGCAGCGACGACGGCGGTGTTCGCCGGGCCGTCGTTGTCCTGGATCTCTTCGGCGACGATGATCCCCGGCGAGCGCAGGTTGGTGACGATGATCCCGGCCAGTTCGTCGAACTTCGACGGGGGGTCGACG
>DATDBV010000172.1:0-2871 GCA_036524715.1 Nakamurella sp.
GTGTCCGCCGTTGCGCGGGCGCTGTCCGACGCGGCGCAGCGCCTGGGCGAGAACGCGACCGTGCGGATGGCCGCCTGCGCGCACCGGGTGGAGCACGCCGAGATGACCGACGCCGAGGCGATCGCGACGTTTGCCCGTACCGGGACCGTCGCCAGCATGCAGCCGATGTTCGACGCCGCCTGGGGCGGTCCGGACGGGCTCTACGCCCACCGGCTGGGGGCCGGCCGGGCCGCCCCGATGAACAACTTCGCCGCCCTGGCCTCGGCCGGGGTGGCGTTGGCCTTCGGCTCCGACGCGCCGGTCACCCCGGTCGGGCCATGGGCCACGGTGCAGGCGGCCGTGCACCACCGCACCCCCGGCAGCGGGCTGTCGCCGCGAGCGGCGTTCACTGCGCACACCCGCGGCGGGCACCGCGCGGCCGGGCGGATGGACCGCGAGGTGGGCACGATCAACGTCGGCGCGCCGGCGCATCTCGCGATCGTCGAGGCGGGCGAGCTGGTCCGCCCGGCCGCCGACCCGGCCGTCGCCCGCTGGTCCACCGACCCCCGCTCGCGGGTGCCGCTGCTGCCCGACCTCACGCCCGGCGGCGCCCTGCCCACCACGCTGGCCACCCTGGTCGGCGGTCGGGTGGTCTACGACACCGGCGTCTTCGCCTGAGCCGCGGAACACCGGGGCGCGCCGCTGTTCCGGGCTGAGGTGCCAAAGGTCGCGCGCCGTCGTCTGCGTTCCTGGTTGCGGAACATCCGGTCGCGCTGCGGGACGCAGTGTTCCGCGCGGGTGTTCTGGATGGTCGCAGGTGGTCCCGATGAAAGTGGTTGCGGAACATCCGGTCCCGTCCGGCGACTCGATGTTCCGCGGGGGCTGTGCGGAGGGTGCGGGTGGGGGTGGTGGGTGTGGTTGCGGAACATCCGGTCGCGCTGCGGGACGCTATGTTCCGCGCGGGTGTTCTGGATGGCCGCACGTGGCCCCGATGAAAGTGGTTGCGGAACATCCGGTCCCGTCCCGCGCCTCGATGTTCCGCAGGGACGTTCGATGGCCGCACACCGACGCCGACGGACCTGCGTTTCGACCTCAAGCGATCCGGCGCCGCGGATCAGCCCGCCGCCTGTTGCTCCGGTGGAACCGCAGGTCCGCCTCGACGAAACGTCGAACGTTGAACGGCGAATGCCGGGCGTCAGGCGGGACCTGGGCGAGGTCGTGCACCACGGTTCCGGCCGCGTCCGGGATGGGATGCCCGGCCAGTAGCAGGACCACTTCCAGCTGCAGCGAAGCAATGACGCCGTCGGGGCGTCGAAGGCCGACACTTCAACGAAGTACGCCGCCGCGTCCGCCGGCGGAAGAAGCTACCGTCTGCTCGCCATCCACACCATCTGACTACTTGACATACCTGTGTGCTTGTCTTACAACTTAGCACTGCAGGGTGACCACCCGCCGCCGATCCCGATGGGGTCCGACACAAGGGAGTGCCGCATGTTCCAGCAGGTCGACAATCCGGTGGGAGGTTCACTCGCGCTGTCCGCGCTGATCGCGGCGCTGCCGCTGCTCACGCTGTTCGTGCTGCTCGGAGCGCTGAGGTGGAAGGCGTGGCAGGCCGGGCTCGCGTCCTTGATCGTCGCGTTGGGCGTGGCGATCTTCGCCTTCGGCATGCCGGCCGGCCAGGCACTGCTGGCCGCCTCGGAGGGAGCCGCGTTCGGGCTGTTCCCGATCATTTGGATCGTGCTGACCGCGATCTGGATCTTTCGACTGACCGAGCTGACCGGCTACGACCTGGTGCTGCGTCGGGCATTCGGCTCGCTCTCGCCCGACCAGCGGATCCAGGCAATCATCATCGCCTTCTGCTTCGGCGCCGTGCTCGAGGCGCTGGCGGGCTTCGGCACCCCGGTGGCGGTGACCGCCGTCATGCTGATCGCGGTCGGCATCGCGCCGATCAAGGCCGCCGCGGTCGCCCTGGTCGCGAACACCGCGCCGGTCGCGTTCGGCGCCATCGCCGTGCCGATCACCACCCTGGGCAAGATCACCGGCTTGGACCCCAACCTGCTCGGCGCAATGGTCGGCCGGCAGACCCCGATCCTGGCCATATTCGTTCCGCTGATCCTGGTGCTGATGGTCGACGGTCGGCGCGGCGTCCGGCAGACCTGGCTCGCCGCGCTGGTCGGCGGGGTCGGCTTCGCGGTCGCCCAGTTCGCCTGCGCGAACTACTTCTCCTATCAGGTCGCGGACATCATCGCCGCACTGGTCGGGGCGCTCGCCGTCGTCGCGCTGCTGCGCGTTTGGCAGCCGGCCCAGATCGTCGGGGTCGACGGGGTCGACCGCATCGATCCCGTCGCGGACGCGGTGTCACCCGACGGTGCTCGACTCGCGGTCGGTGGGTCGCACCCAGGTCACTTCCCCGGCGCGCCGCGCCGTCGTTCGGACGAGGCGCTGCAGCGGGTCGGTTCGCACGGCTCGACCCTGACGACCGGTGGGTCCGCCGGAACCGGATCCGGGGACGCCGACCGTGGCTCGGCCGATCGCCCGCTCCGGCGCGGCGAGGTGCTGCTCGCCTTCGCGCCGTACCTGATCGTGGTCGTGCTGTTCGCCGTGACCTCCTTCGGGCCCCTACAGCACTTCCTGGAGACCCACTCCGGTTGGAAGTTCGGCTGGCCCGGCCTGAATGTGGTCAACAGCGCGGGACAGCCGCTGTCGGCCGCCACCTTCAATTTCAACCTGTTCAGCGCGGGCGGCACGGTCCTGCTGATCGCCGGCATCCTGACCGCCCTGATCTACCGCATCTCCATCGGCGGGGCCTTCAAGTCGCTGGTCGGCGTGGTCGTCCAGTTCCGCTGGACCATCTTGACCGTAATCTGCGTGCTGGCCCTGGCCTACGTCATG
>DATDBV010000173.1:0-11971 GCA_036524715.1 Nakamurella sp.
ATGGCCGGCTTTCCGCTGACCGGCGAGCTTTCGGTGGCCGGCTACGTCGTCAACAACTGGGGCCTTTTCATCCGGCAGTTCTACGTCAGTGGGTTGATGGGCGGCGAGCCGGTGAACGGTTCGCTGTACACCCTGTTCTACGAGTTCCTGTGCTATTTCGGCGTCGCGGCGCTCGGTCTGCTCGGGGTGCTGCGGCGGCGCCGGTGGCTGGTCGTGCTGCTGGCCGGCCTGATCTGGGTCATCGTGGCGGCGGACCTGATCACCGCGGGCGCGGTCACCGGCGACAGCGTGACGCGGTGGCTGCTCCTTCGATTCGGCGCGATGTTCCTGGCCGGCGTCTTGCTGTTCCTGGGCGCCCATCGGATCCCGCTGGGCTGGGCCGGCGGAATTCTCGCCGCAGTTGGACTGTTGGCGGCCGTGCTGGGGGCCGGCCTGCAGGGAGCAGACCCCGGGTCGCGGTCCGTGTACCTGCTCGCCGCCCCGTTCGCGGTGGCGTACCTGGTGCTGTGGTCCGGTTCGAGCCGGAGGCTGGCCCGGGTCGGGCGGTCCACCGATCTGTCCTACGGCATCTACGTCTATGCCTGGCCCGTCCAGGTCCTGCTCCTGCTTGTCGGTGCCGCGGGGTGGCACCTGTCGATGTACCTGCTGGCGTCCGCGGCCATCGCCACCGCGATGGCCTACGCCAGTTGGCGGCTGGTCGAAGCGCCGGCCCTGGCCCTCAAGTCCTGGACGCCCTCACGCCGACGTTGAGCCCTGCTGCGCCTCCGCGCGCAGGCGTTGCACGAACTCCTCGACCTCGGCGACCTGCCGGTGCAGCTTCTCCAACCGTCGTTCGGCCAGCTGCACGTATCCGAGCAGGTCCTGGGCGACCGTCCGGGAGGTGGCCGGGTCGGGGGCGGATGCCGACGCCGGCCAGACCAGTGCGGTCAGCCGGTCGGCCGACGCGGCGTCGGGCGTCGCCAGCATCTCTCGCAGGGCCAGCAAGTTGCGCATCTGTTCGAGGGTGAAGTTCAACGGCTTCATGAATCGCAGCAGCTTGATCCGGGCGACGTCCTCGTCGCTGTACAGCCGGAATCCTCCGGGGGTGCGGGCACTCGGGGTGACCAGCCCCATCTCCTCCCAGTGCCGGATCGTGCGGACGGAGAGGTCTGTACGGGCCGCCACTTCGCCGATCTGCATCGACGGTTGGGTGGCCGCATCCGGTTCGTCGACGTCGGCGGTCGGGGACATAGCGGCCATCCTCGCAGATGCTCGGACAGGCAAGTGTGTGAAGGCGCGCCCACGAACCATTCGCCCGTGCGAGGTAGCATCGGAGTGCTACCTCGGTAGTATTTCGGTCGTGAAGCTCAGTATCAGCCTCCCCGACGATGATGTGGCCGTCCTGGACGAGCATGCTCGCAGGACGGGTTTGCCGTCCCGGTCGGCCGCAATTCATCAGGCCATCCGACTGCTGCGCCGGTCCGGGCTCGAGGATGACTATGTGGCGGCCTGGGAGGACTGGGAGCGCTCGGGTGAGCGTGCGGCGTGGGAGGCGGCGGCCACCGACGGATGGGCCTGATGCGCCGCGGAGAGATCCGACTCGTGGATCTCGACCCCGTCAGGGGTAGCGAGGCGAACAAGAGGCGTCCGGCCGTCGTGGTCAGCAACGATCGAGCCAACGCCGCCGCCGAACGACTCGGGCGAGGTGTGGTCACGGTCGTGCCGCTGACCAGCAACACGGGCCGAGTCTTTCCGTTCCAGGTGCTGATACCGGCCGAAGCCGGCGGCCTGCGCGCCGCGTCGAAGGCCCAGGCGGAACAGGTCCGTTCGGTCGCGTTCGAGCGACTCGGGCCGGCACTTGGTCAGCTGCGGGCGTCGCTGATGACCGACATCGACGATGCCCTGCGCCTTCATCTCGACTTGTAGCCGTGCCGGAGCGACGATCCGAATGCCTCTAGACAGGCAAGTATCTGCTTGCCTATAGTGGGCCGGTGTGGCCGAGTCCTCGTCGTCGGACGCCCTGTTTCGGGCGCTGGCCGACCCGACCCGGCGGATCGTCATGGACGAGCTGGTCGAGCGGGACGGGCAGTCGCTGTTCGAGATCTGTGCCCGGCTGGCGATGCGGCACGGCATCGGCTCGTCCAGGCAGGCCATCTCCCAGCACCTGGCCCTGCTCGAGCAGGCCGGGCTCATTCGCACCGAGCGGGCCGGCCGGACCAAGCTGCACCACCTGACCACCGAGCCGCTGCGGGAGATCACGCAGCGCTGGCAATCCGAGGGAGAAACCTGATGCTCAGGATCAACGTCACCAGCGTTTTCGTCGACGACCAGGCCAAGGCGCTGGCGTTCTACACCGACAAGCTGGGCTTCACCAAGCGCACCGACGTGCCGGCCGGCGGGGCCCGGTGGCTGACCGTCGGCGACGACCACTCGGACGTGGAGCTGCTGCTGGAGCCGAACGGGCATCCGGCGGCGACGGCGTACCAGCAGGCGCTGGTGGCCGACGGGATCCCGTGCACGCAGTTCGCCGTGGACGACGTGACGGCCGCGCATGCCGAGCTGACCGCCCGCGGGGTGGTGTTCATCCAGGCGCCGGCGGTGATGGGTCCGGTGACCACTGCGGTCCTGGACGACACCTGCGGCAACCTCATCCAGATCGTGTCGATGAACCACGCCGGGTGACGCACCGTGCCGCTGTCGGCACGCCCCGATAGATTCCCACCATGACCTATACCGTCCCAGCCCCACTCCGTCAGCGCCCGGCGTTCCAGGCGCTGCAGCAGCACTTCGAGAAGCTCCGCGACGCCACCCTGACCGACCTGTTCGCCGCCGATCCCGCACGCGGCACCAACCTGTCGCTGGAGGCCGACGGCATCTACTTCGACTACTCCAAGCACCGGGTCACCGCCGAGACCGTCGACCTGCTGGTGGCGCTGGCGCAGGAGTCCAACCTGGCCGACCTGCGGGCGGACATGTTCGGCGGCGAGCACATCAACATCACCGAGGACCGGGCGGTGCTGCACGTCGCCCTGCGTGCCCCGCAGGGCCAGGTGATCACCACCGACGGCGCCGACGTCGTCCCGGACGTGCACGAGGTGCTGGGCCGGATGGCCGCCTTCGCGGACCGGATCCGGGCCGGGGAGTGGACCGGGCACACCGGCAAGCCGATCCGCGTCATCGTCAACATCGGCATCGGCGGCAGCGACCTGGGCCCGGTGATGGCCTACGAGGCGTTGCGGCACTACACCGAGCGCGACCTGACCTTCCGGTTCGTCTCCAACGTCGACGGCACCGACTTCGCCGAGAAGACGCACGACCTGGACCCCGCCGAGACGCTGTTCATCGTCTCGTCCAAGACGTTCACCACCCTGGAGACGATGACCAACGCGCACACGGCGCGGGACTGGGCGCTCAAGGCGTTGGGCGACGAGGCCGCGGTGGCCAAGCACTTCGTGGCGGTGTCGACCAACGCCGCCGAGGTGAGCAAGTTCGGCATCGACACCGCGAACATGTTCGGTTTCTGGAACTGGGTCGGCGGCCGCTACTCCATGGAGTCGGCGATCGGCCTGTCCACGATGATCGCGATCGGGCCGGAGAACTACGCGCGGCTGCTGGCCGGCTCGCACGCCGTCGACGAGCACTTCCGCACCACCCCGCTGCGGGAGAACCTGCCGGTGCTGATGGGCCTGCTCACCTTCTGGTACACCGAGTTCTTCGGCGCCCAGACCCAGGCGGTGCTGCCCTACGACCAGTACCTGCTGCGGTTCCCGGCCTACCTGCAGCAGCTGACCATGGAGTCCAACGGCAAGTACGTCACCCTGGGCGGCGACACGGTCGACTACAGCACCTGCCCGGTCTACTGGGGCGAGCCCGGCACCAACGGGCAGCACTCGTTCTACCAGTTGATCCACCAGGGCACCCTGCTCATCCCGGTGGACTTCATCGCGTTCGCGCTCTCGCTCAACCCGCTGGGCGATCACCACGACTACCTGACCTCCAACGTGTTCGCCCAGGGTGAGGCGCTGGCCTTCGGCAAGTCCGCTGAGCAGGTGCGGGCCGAGGGTGTCGCGGAGAACCTGGTGCCGTTCAAGGTGTTCCAGGGCAATCGTCCGTCGTCCACCTTCCTGATCGAGAAGCTCACCCCGTACGTGCTCGGCCAGTTGATCGCGCTGTACGAACACAGCGTGTTCACCCAGGGCGCGGTGTTGTCGATCGGCTCGTTCGACCAGTGGGGCGTCGAGCTGGGAAAGCAGCTCGCCCAGCGGGTCATCCCCGAGTTGCAGGCCGACGACGAGCCGGACCTGGCCCACGACAGCTCGACCAACGAGCTGATCCGGCGGTATCGCGCGGCCCGGGCCGCCCTTGGGTAGCGTTTCGGCCGTGACCGCAGCGACCAGCAAGCCCGCGTCCGCCAAGACCCCCCGTGCCCGGAAAAAGCCGGTCAAGAAGGTGCCCCCGACGGTCGGTTCCCGGCCGCTCGGCCGGATTCCGGTGGCCGACGTCTTCCCGCTCGTCGACGACGGCACTCGGCCGTCGAAGTCGGTGGTGGGCGAGGAGTTCGAGATCTCCGCGACCGTGTACCGGGAGGGCCACGACGCGGTCAACGCCAACGTTGTCTTGACCGACCCGGCCGGGGCGGCCACGGTGCTGCCGATGACGTGCGTCAACCCGGGTCTGGACCACTGGACGGTCACCGTCAGCGCACCGACGACGGGGCTGTGGAGCTATCGGGTCGAGGGCTGGTCGGACCCGTACGGCACCTGGCACCACGACGCCGCGATCAAGATCGCCGCCGACGTGGACACCGAGGTGATGCTGGAGGAGGGCGCCCGGGTCCTGGAGCGCGCCCTGGCGTCCGTCGAGCGCACCGCGGAGCAGGCCGCCATGCTGCACGACGCCATCTGGAAGCTGCGTGACATATCCCATTCGCCCGGAAACCGGTTGCGCGGTGGCGTGTCGCCCGCCGTCGAGCGGGAGATGGCGGCCCGCCCGTTGCGGGACTACCTCACCGCCAGCCCGGATTACCCCTGGCTGGTCGAACGCGAATTGGCCCTCTACGGGGCCTGGTACGAATTCTTCCCGCGGTCCGAGGGCTGCTGGTTCGACGAGGGCACGGGCCTCTGGCACAGCGGCACCTTCGCCACCGCCGCCGAGCGGCTGCCCGCGGTCGCCGAGATGGGTTTCGACGTCATCTATCTGACGCCGATCCACCCGATCGGCCGGGTCAACCGCAAGGGCCCGAACAACACGCTGATCGTCGACGAGCACGATCCCGGCTCGCCCTACGCGATCGGCGCCGCCGAGGGCGGGCACGACGCCATCCACCCCGAACTGGGCACGTTCGACGATTTCGACGCGTTCGTCGCCCGGGCCCGGGAGCTGGGGCTGGAGGTGGCGCTGGACATCGCCCTGCAGTGCGCGCCGGACCACCCCTGGGTCGTCGAGCACCCCGAGTGGTTCACCACCCGCAACGACGGGACCATCGCGTTTGCCGAGAACCCGCCGAAGAAGTACCAGGACATCTACCCGGTGAACTTCGACAACGACCCGAAGGGCATCTACGCCGAGATCCGCCGGGTCATTCAGGTCTGGCTGGACCACGGCGTGCGGATCTTCCGCGTCGACAACCCGCACACCAAGCCGGTGGAGTTCTGGGAGTGGCTGATCGGCGACGTGGCGCTCGACTATCCCGAGACCATCTGGCTGGCCGAGGCCTTCACCCGGCCGGCGATGATGCACGGGCTGGGCAAGATCGGCTTCCAGCAGTCGTACACCTACTACGCGTGGCGCAACGAGAAGTGGGACCTGGAGAGTTACTGCCAGGAGTTGGCCCGCGACTCGGCGCACTACATGCGGCCCAGCTTCTGGCCCACCACGCACGACATCCTCACCCCGTACATGACCCATGGCGGGCCGGCCGCGTGGAAGGTGCGGGCCGCGTTGGCCGCCACCCTCGTGCCCACCTACGGCATCTACGCCGGTTACGAGCTGATGGAGTCCGAGCCGCGGCCGGGCGCGCAGGAGCAGATCGACAACGAGAAGTACGAGTTCAAGAACCGGCACTGGGCGGACTACGAGCAGTACGGGTCAAAGGCCGGGCAGTCGATCGGCTGGTGGCTCGCGCTGATCAACCGGATCCGCCGGGAACACCCGTCGCTGCACTGGATCCGCAACCTGCGCTTCCACAACGCCGAGAACGCCAACGTGATGGTGTTCTCCAAGCGCCGGACCCTGCCCGACGGCCGTGACGACACCATCATCGTGGTGGCCAATCTCGACCCGCACCAGAATCAGGCATCCTGGTTCCACCTGAACATGCCCGAACTGGGCCTGCACTGGGACGACTCGTTCCCGGCGCATGATCTGATCACCGGTGCCACCTGGCACTGGTCACAACGCAACTGGAGCTGGCTCGGGCCGGAGAACGAGCCCGTGCACGTCGTCCAGGTGGGGAGATACTGAAAGCATGTCCGAATACAGCACCGCGCCGCAGAAGAAGGGCGGTGGGCTGTCCGGTCGGGCGATCGGCGGGCTGATCATCGCCGCGCTGGTGATCGTCTTCATCGCGATCAACCGGGACGAGGCGGAGATCTCGTTCCTGTTCTTCAGCGTCACCATGTCGCTGTGGATCGCCCTGGCGATCGCAGCCGCGGGCGGGCTGATCGCCGGGTTCCTCATCGGGCGCAAGAAGTACAAGCCCTGAGTTGGCCGAGTCGAGGATCGCCGTGCTGTTCGTGCACGGCGTGGGCATCCGCGAGCCCGACTACGCCCGCACCGCGATCGCCCAGCTGCGCACCCAGTTCCGGGCGGCCACCGGCCATCCGACCGCCGACGACGACCTGATCATCGAATCGGCCTACTGGGCGCCGGCGGTGGTCGACCGGGAGGACAACCTGCAGCAGCGGGCGGTGCCCGGCTTCGCCTCCGGCTGGTTCTCCGCGATGAACAAGCTGACCCAGAAGGTGGCCACCGGCTCGACGCTGGCCCTGGTGCCGCTGGGGCTCTCCGGGCTGGTCCGGCACGTCCCGGGCATTCCGAAGATCCACTGGCCGACGCTGCGCTGGGCCGTCACCAACTTCGTCGGCGACGTCGTGTCCTACCAGGTGTCGCCGCACAGCCGGGAGGTGTACGACGCGGTGCACGCCGAGGTGGCCAAGGCGCTGGGCCGGCTGGCCGCGCAGGCACCGGATGCGCCGCTGTTCGTGGTCGCGCACAGCCTGGGCAGCGTGATCGCCGCCGATCATTTCTACGACCTGGGCAAGGGACGTCGAACGGCGGCCACCGCGCTGGAGGGCGGGCGCACCCTCACCGGCTTCTACACCCTGGGCAGCCCGATCGCCCTGTGGACGCAGCGGGACGGCGACTTCGCCCGCCCCCTGCGGATACCCGCCCGAACCAGCCCGGATCCCATGCTGGCCGCCGCCGCCGAGTGGATCAACTTCTACGACGCCGACGACGTGCTCGCCTTCCCGCTCAAGGGCTTGTCGGAAGAGTGGGACAACGCCGTCGACGAGGACCGCTCGGTGTCCGTCGGCGCGCCCATCATCGGCATGTCCCCGGTCTCGCACGTCGCCTACTGGAACGACGCGGCGGTCATCCGGCCGATCGCCAACAGCATTGCCTGGTTGTGGAACGCCCGTCGCGGCGGGGGTTGACGTTCCCGAGCCGATTCAGCCGGCACCCGCGGACAGGTCCAATCGCGCGACGACCGTCGTGCCCCCACCGGCCGGGCTGGACGTCGCCGGCGACCTGTGGGACAGCCCACTGGGGCCCGAGCCGCACGTGTTCCCGACCGTCGCCGAGAAGACCCGGGTGTGCACTTACGACCGTCCCGGCACCACCAGGGCGATCGAGGGCGGCGGGAACAGCCGCAGCGACCCGGTGCCCCAGCCGACCACGACGGCCGATGGCGTCTCCGAACTGCACGCCCTGACCGGTGCCCCGCAGGTCGCCGACCCGGTCGTGCTGGTGGGTCACTCCTACGCCGGCATGGTGCTGGTCGACGCGTTGGCGCCGGAGCTGCGGGCGAGCATGTCGGCCGAGCTGGTGACGCTGGTCGATGAGGCCGAGCACGTCACCGCGCACAGCGGACACAACGTGATGATCGACGACGCGCCCGCGGTGATCGGTGCGATCGACGATGTGGTCGATGCGGTTCGCGGCGGCCGAACCACGGCGTGACGCACGGCGGTCAGGACCAATTACTCTGTGATCGCGGATTCGGGTGGGTCAGAATGAAACCCGATCGTCATCGGCGCCGATCCACACTGATGGAGGGCGAAGGGACGGCAGACGGTGGAGATCATGGAGTTGCAGCGACGGTTCGAGGCGGTGGAGTCGGCCGTCGGGGCCAATCGCGTCAGCCAGCGCAAGCTGGCGTACGAACTCGACCGGTTGGCCGAGCACCTGATCGGCGAGACGGCACCAGAGCTGCAGCCGTACAAGCACCGCATCCAGATCCTGGCCGTCCGGATCGACCCGACGAAGTACACCTCGGCCGATGTCGAGATCTACATCGAGACCTACTGCCGGGTGCGATGAGGACACGGTGACCCGACGCGCCGAGCGCTGTCGGGCGCCCGTGCTAAGAACGTGAACGTGATGAGTGAGGCTTGCCGAGCGAACCAACTACATACGAACGCCGGCGCCCTTGACGGGGCGACCGAGCCTGCGAGGTGTCCCGGAAAGGCGACGGCGTGAGCAATCCGGATTCGTTCGTCCACCTGCACGTGCACACCGAGTACTCGATGCTCGACGGCGCGGCCCGGTTGGGTGAGCTGTTCGCGCGGACCGCCGAGATGGGCATGCCGGCCCTGGCGATGACCGACCACGGCAACGTCTTCGGCGCGCACGACTTCTACCGCCAGGCCAAGGCGGCCGGGGTGAACCCGATCATCGGGATGGAGGCTTACTTCACCCCGAACACCTCCCGGTTCGACAAGACGCGCGTGCGGTGGGCCGACGGCGGCGACGACGACGTGTCCGGCGCCGGCGCCTACACCCACATGACCCTGCTCTCGGAGACCACGCAGGGCATGCACAACCTGTTCCGGCTGGCCTCCCGCTCGTCCCTGGAGGGCTTCTTCTACAAGCCGCGGGCCGACCGGGAGCTGCTGGCCCAGTACGCCACCGGGCTGATCGGCACCACCGGCTGCCCGTCCGGCGAGGTGCAGACCTGGCTGCGCATCGGCAACTACGACAAGGCGCGCGCGAGTGCTGCCGAATTCAGGGACATCCTGGGCAGGGAGAACTACTACCTGGAGCTGATGGACCACGGGCTGTCCATCGAGACCCGGGTGCGGGACGGCCTGATCCGCCTCGCCCGCGACCTGAACCTGCCGATGATCGCCACCAACGACCTGCACTACACGAACAAGGGCGATTCGACCGCGCACGAGGCGCTGCTGTGCGTGCAGTCGGGCAAGACCCTGGACGACCCGAACCGATTCAAGTTCGACGCCGACGACTTCTACCTCAAGTCCCCGGCCGAGATGCGAGCCCTGTGGGCCGACAAGTACGACCTGCGCGAGGCCTGCGACAACACCCTGCTGATCGCCGAGCGTTGCTCCGTCGCCTTCGACGAATCGTCGTCGTACATGCCGCGGTTCCCGGTGCCGGCGGGCGAGACCGAGCAGACCTGGTTCGTCAGGGAGGTCGAGCAGGGCCTGGCCGGCCGGTTCCCCGACGGGATCCCGCCCGAGGTGCGCAAGCAGGCCGACTACGAGGTCGGCGTCATCACCGCGATGAACTTCCCCGGCTACTTCCTGGTCGTGGCCGACTTCATCAACTGGGCCAAGGACCACGGCATCCGGGTGGGTCCGGGCCGCGGCTCCGGCGCCGGGTCGATGGTGGCCTACGCCATGCGCATCACCGACCTGAATCCGCTGGCGCACGGGCTGATCTTCGAACGGTTCCTGAACCCGGACCGCGTGTCGATGCCGGACTTCGACGTGGACTTCGACGAACGCCGGCGCGGTGACGTCATCCGGCACGTCACCGAGCGCTACGGCGACGACCGGGTCGCGCAGATCGTCACCTACGGCACCATCAAGGCCAAGCAGGCGGTCAAGGACTCCGCCCGGGTGCTGGGCATGCCCTTCTCCGTCGGCGATCGGATCACCAAGGTGATGCCGCCGCCGGTGATGGGCAAGGACGTGCCGCTGGCCAAGATCTTCGAGCCGTCCGATCCGCGGTATAACGAGGGCAACGAGTTCCGCACGCTCGTGGATACCGACCCGGACGTGCGCAAGGTGGTGGACACCGCCCGTGGGCTGGAGGGCCTCAAGCGGCAGTGGGGGGTGCACGCGGCCGGCGTCATCATGTCCTCGGCGCCGCTGCTGGACCTGATCCCGATCATGAAGCGGGAGCAGGACGGGGCGATCATCACCCAGTTCGACTACCCCACCTGCGAAAAGCTTGGCCTCATCAAGATGGACTTCCTGGGGCTGCGGAACCTGACCATCCTGGACGACGCGGTCGCGAACATCCACGCCAACCGCGGCATCGACATGGTCCTTGAGGATCTGCCGCTGGACGACAAGCCGACCTACGAGCTGCTGTCCCGGGGCGACACCCTCGGGGTGTTCCAGCTAGACGGCGGGCCCATGCGGGCGCTGCTGCGGTCGATGCGGCCGGACAACTTCGAGGACATCTCCGCGGTCATCGCGCTGTACCGGCCGGGCCCGATGGGCGCCAACTCGCACAACGAGTACGCGGATCGCAAGACCGGTCGCAAAGCGGTGACGCCCATCCATCCCGAACTAGCAGAGGCATTAGCGGACCTTCTTGGCGACACCTACGGGCTGATCGTCTACCAGGAGCAGGTGATGGCGATCGCCCAGCACCTGGCCGGCTACACCCTGGGCGCCGCCGACCTGCTCCGCCGGGCCATGGGCAAGAAGAAGAAGGCCGAGCTGGACGCCCAGTACGAGACCTTCTCCGGTGGGATGGCCAATCGGGGGTACAGCCCGAACGCGATCAAGACGCTGTGGGACATCCTGCTGCCGTTCTCGGACTACGCGTTCAACAAGGCGCACTCGGCGGCGTACGGGATGCTGTCCTACTGGACGGGTTACCTGAAGGCCAACTACCCGGCCGAGTACATGGCCGCGCTGCTCACCTCGGTCGGCGACGACAAGGACAAGATGGCCATCTACCTGGCCGAATGTCGCACGATGGGGATCAAGGTGCTGCCGCCCGACGTCAACGCCAGCGGGCAGTACTTCGCCCCGGTGGGCACCGACATCCGGTTCGGCCTGTCCGCGGTGCGCAACGTCGGCACCGGCGTGGTCGCCTCGATCGTCGCCTGCCGCAAGGACAAGGGCATCTACACCGACTTCTACGACTTCCTGGACAAGGTCGACGCCACCGCCTGCAACAAGAAGGTGGTCGAGTCGCTGATCAAGGCCGGCGCCTTCGACTCGATGGGGCATCCGCGCAAGGGCCTGCTGATGGACCATGTCCGGGCCGTCGACGAAGTGCTCGGGCTGAAGAAGGCCGAGGCCATCGGCCAGTTCGACCTGTTCGGTGAGATGACCCAGGAGGAGAAGGGCGACACCTTCCGCGGGCAGGTGCCGGACACCGAGTGGGACACCAAACTGCGGCTGGGTTTCGAGCGGGAGATGTTGGGGCTGTACGTGTCCGGGCACCCGCTGGCCGGGGTGGAGCACATCCTGTCGGCGCAGTCGGACGCCTCGATCCCGGACATCCTGGACGGCACCATCCCGGACCGGGCGATGGTCACCGTCGGCGGCATCCTGACCAACCTGCAGCGGCGGCTGACCAAGAAGGGCGACCCCTGGGCATCGGCGACGTTGGAGGACCTGGCCGGCGGGGTGGAGGTGGCGTTCTTCCCCAAGGTCTACACCGAATGCGCGATGCTGCTGGCCGAGGACGCGATCGTGCTGGTCAAGGCGCGGGTGGCCCGGTCCGAGGATCGGCTCTCGCTGCACGCCCAGTCGGTCGTGGTGCCCGACCTGTCGAACGATCCGGG
>DATDBV010000174.1:0-3612 GCA_036524715.1 Nakamurella sp.
CAAGCGGGAGCTGGCCGACCTGCCGGTGGGCACCCACCTGCGCGCGACGACCGTCGGCGGCGACTTCGTGCTGCCGGCCGATCTCGCCCAGCCGCTGCTGCTGGTCGCCGGCGGCATCGGGATCACCCCGTTCCTGTCCCAACTGGCGTCCTGCGTGCGCGACGGACGGGACGTGGTGCTGGTCTACGGCGTCACCGACCCGGCCGAGATCCCTTACCGGGACGAGCTCGCCGCGTTCGGCATCCCGGTGGTGCTGGCCGTCCCCGGCACCCCGACCGGGTTGCCGGCGGCCTGGCAGGCGGTGGACGGGTTCCTGTCCGCCGACGTGCTGCGCTCCGCGGTGCCGGACGTCCGCGGTCGGGTCGCCTACGTTTCGGGTCCACCGGCCATGGTCAACGCCCTGTCCGCCGCGCTGCGGGAGCAGGGTGCCCGCAGGGTGCGAACGGACGCCTTCATCGGCTACTGAGCCCGATTCGGCAGTCCGGCTCGGCTCGGCGCGGCGCCCGACGTAGCGCGGCGCAGCCCAGGTCTCGCCGGGCGGGGCCATATCCGTGGGGAAGATCCGGTTACGTCAGGCGACTCGATGTTCCGCACACCGAACGCAAGCGCGCCCCGCGGCGGCCTGGGTGAGCCCGAGCGAGCCGGGGGCCGGGCGGGCCTTGTGCGCGGGGAAGATCCGGTTGCGTCAGGCGACTCGATGTTCCCCACACCGAACGCAGGCGCGCCCGCGGCGGCCAGGGCGAGCCCGATCGAGCCGGGGGCCGGGCGGGCCTTATGCGCGGGGAAGATCCGGTTGCGTCAGGCGACTCGATGTTCCCCGGGGATGGGTACGGTCGACTGGTGGCGGTCGACATCTTTTGGACCTCGGCGTTCCTCGACTTCGCCCCGGCTTCGTTCGACGCGGGGGTGCGGTTCTGGGCGGGCGTCACCGGCTACACCGTGTCGGCACCGCGGGGCGAGGACGACGAGTTCGCCACGTTGCTGCCGGCCGCCGGCGATGACTACCTGTTGGTGCAGCGGCTGGGCGAGGGCCCGAACCGGATTCACCTCGACCTGCACGTGCCCGACCCGCTCGCCGCGGCGCGAACGGCGGTCGAGCTGGGCGCGCTCGTCCGGTTCGAGTCGCCGGACGGCTACGTGGTGCTGGCCTCGCCCGCCGGCTTCACCTTCTGCTTCGTGACGCACCGGGCCTCGGCGCGGCCGGCGCCGGCGCGGTGGGGCACCCACGCCTCCCTGATCGACCAGGTCTGCCTGGACGTCCGCGCCCGGGACGCCGATCGGGAGACGCAATTCTGGGCGGAGCTGACCGGGTGGGCCCGGACATCCTCGTCGGTGCCCGACCTGCATCCGCTTGTTCGCCCGCCTGGCCTGCCGCTGCGGCTCATGGTCCAAGCCGTCGGCGACGACCGCCACCCCCCGACCGCCCATCTGGACCTGGCCAGCACCGACCGAGCCGCGGAGACCGAACGGCATCAGGTGTTGGGCGCCGCGGTGCAGCAGGTGACCGAGCGGTTCACGGTGCTGCTCGACCCGGCCGGCTCGGTGTACTGCATCACCGACCGCGACCCGGTGACCGGCCTGCTGGCCCGGATGGTCAGCTGCTGAACCTCGCTCGGCCCGAGCCCGGTCGACCCGGACTCGTGCCCGGACTCGTACCGGGACCGGGACCGTGACCGTGACCGGAGTTGGACTCGGACTCGGAGTTGATCATGGCGCGCGGCCGGGAACACACCGACGGAATCGGCGACACGCCGATGTCTTGCCGGCAGCGCGCCATGATCAAGTCGAATCAATCTGCTTGGTATGTCGGAAACGTCCGCTTCGCCCGCCGCCACGCTGATCATCTCGGCGAAAGCGCGCCCGATTTGTCGGCATCGGCGCCGAGTTGATCAGCCCGACCCGCGCAGGCCGATCCGCCCGACCCGCGCAGGCCGATCCGCCCGACCCGCGCAGGCCGATCCGCCCGACCCGCGCAGGCCGATCAGCCGAGGGATCAACCCAGGTCGACGGTGCCGGCGCGCCCGCCGGGCCCGGCTATCACCGAGTAGGCGGCGGCCAGCAGCGCCGGATCCGGCCCGACCAGTCGACCCGGCTTGGCCAGAGCGTCGAGCACCACGAACCGCAGCGTCCCGGCCCGGGTCTTCTTGTCCGATCCCATGGTCCGGACCAGCTCGCCGAGCGCGTCCGGGTCGTAGGTGGTGGGCAGGCCGAGGGTGTGCAGGATGGCCAGGTGCCGGTCGGCGGTCTCGTCGTCCAGCCGGCCGGCCGCGCGGGCCAGCTCCGCCGCGAACACCAGTCCCACCGACACCGCGGCGCCATGCCGCCAGCGATAGCGTTCCCGCTTCTCGATGGCGTGGGCGAGAGTGTGCCCGTAGTTGAGGATCTCGCGCAGCTCCGACTCCCGCAGGTCGGCCGCGACCACCGCCGCCTTCACCGCGACCGACCGCCGTACCAGCTCCGCGATCTGCGGTGACGACGGATCGGCGGCCGCGTCGGGCGCCCCCTCGATGACCGTCAGGATCGCCGGGTCGGCGATGAACCCGCACTTGACCACCTCGGCCAGACCGGCGACCAGTTCATGCTTCGGCAGGGTCTCCAGCGTGGCCAGATCGCAGATGACCGCACGGGGTTCGTAGAACGAGCCGACCATGTTCTTGCCGGCATCGGTGTTGATGCCGGTCTTCCCGCCGACCGCGGCGTCCACCATGCCCAGCAGGGTCGTCGGCACCTGGATGAGCGGCACGCCGCGCATCCAGGTTGCGGCCGCGAACCCGGCCAGATCGGTCACCGATCCGCCGCCGAGCCCGATCACCAGATCGCGCCGGTCGATCCCGACCTGCCCGAACACGTTCCAGCAGAAGCCCAGCACGGTCAGGTTCTTGGCGTCCTCGGCGTCCGGAACCTCGAGCAGGTGCACCTCCAACCCGCTGTCCCGCAACGCGTCCCGCACGGTCTGGGCGGTCAGCAGCAGGGTGTGCGGGTGCACCAGCGCCACCCGGGCGGCGCCGGTGGCCTTGGCCGCGCCGACCAGCTCGTCGAGCAGGCCGCGGCCGATGGTCACGTCGTAGGGCGCTGCGGACGGCACCGGCACGACAACGGGAGAACTCACGACAGGTGCAACTCCTCGACGATGACCGTGGCCACCTGCTCGATCGTCATCTCGTCGGTGGGCACCACCAGGGTGGCGACCTCCTGATACAGGTGCAGTCGGGCGTCCAGCAACGCCTTGTAGGTGGCGCGCGGGTTGACCCCGGTGAGCAGCGGCCGGTTGGTGGCCAGCCCGGTGCGCCGCACCCCGGTGGGCATGGTGACCGACAGGAACACCACCGTGTGCTGCTTGAGCAGCGCGCGGGTCGGTTCGGCCAGCACCGAGCCGCCACCCAGGGACAGCACCCCGTCGTGCTCGACCAGCGCGGTGGCCACCGCGGCCCGTTCCATCGCCCGGAACGCCGGCTCCCCGTCGGTGACGAAGATGTCCGGGATCGGCCGGCCGGCGGCGGCCTCGATGTCGTGGTCGGTGTCCCGCAGCCGGCTGCCGGTCAGCCGAGCCAGCACGCCGCCGACCGAGGTCTTGCCCGAGCCGGGCGGGCCGACCAGCACGACGATCGGCCG
>DATDBV010000175.1:0-6865 GCA_036524715.1 Nakamurella sp.
GGTTCCGGATGGCGGTGGTCGGCCACCCGGACGGTGTCCGGTTGTGGTCCAAGTCGGGGACTGACCTCACGCCGCGTTTCCCCGAGATCGCTGCCGCGGCCGCCGCTGTCGTGCCCGACGGGACGGTGCTGGACGGTGAGGCGGTGATCTGGCAGGACGAGCGTCTGGATTTCGAGCTGCTGCAACATCGGTTCACCACGTCCCGGACCCGGCTGGCCGAGGAAGCCCGATCGCATCCGGCGTCGTACATGGTGTTCGACCTGCTCGCGGTCGACGGACGGGACCTGCGCGGCTTTCCGCTACGGACCCGCCGCGCCGCCCTGGAGGAACTGGCCCGCGACTGGACGCCACCCCTGCAGCTGTCCCCGGTCACCGACGACGAACAGCTCGCCCACCGGTGGATGACCCAATACCTTATCTGGCGGTGAAATCGGGTCGAGGCATGTGAGCGTGTCGGTTCCGGCGTGACTTGCCTTGCCTCTATCCTCCCGCTTCGAGTGACGTCGATTCGGGAGGCCGTCGATGACATTTCGTGCTGAGCGGGCGTGCGCGGTCGATGGCGGTTCGGTTCGGTGGGTGGTCGTCGACGACGCCTGGGCTTTGCATCTCGAGGCCTGCGCCTTCCTTGAGTCGTTGCGGGCAGCGGACCGGTCACCGAACACGGAACGGGTCTATGCCGGCCGGGTCGCGCTGTTCCTGAATTGGTGTGTCGGCGCCGGCGTCGACTGGATGGCACCCACCTTCGTCCAGCTGCACGGGTTTCTCCGCTGGTTGGCGACAACTCCGTATGCGACGCGGCGGTCAACCGGTGCTGCCCGGGTGCGGTCGAAGTCGACAGCGAACGCGGTGTTCACCACGGTCAGTGAGTTGCTCCGATTCGGTGCGACCCAGGGCTGGGTGTCGCCGCAGGTACCGGCGATGATCACCAGTCAGAAGTATCTGCGGTTCGCCCCGGCCGGATACGACGTCGGCGAGCAGGGCCAGTTCCGACACGTCCAGGTCCGGTCGATCAAGTACCGGGAGCCGCGGCGAACCCCCGAGTACCTGAGCGCCGAGCAGGTCGACGCCGTGCTGCGCAGTGTTTCTCACTGTCGGGATCGGTTCCTGCTGCTGCTCATGGTGACGACCGGGATGCGGGTAGGTGAGGCGCTGGGCCTGTCGCGGGAGGACATGCATTTCCTGGCCCGGTCGGACGCTCTGGGATGCCGGCTCGGCGGGTCGCACGTGCATGTGCGGCGACGCGTCAACGAGAACGGTGCGCTGGCCAAGTCACGCTACGAGCGGACCATCCCGGTGAACCCGGACGTCGTCGAGGCGTACGCGGACTACCAGTTCGAACGCGACGGACTGCTACCCGGGTCGCAGTCAGATGCCGTGTTCGTCAACTTGTTCCGGCCGCCCCTGGGGCAGGCGATGCGGTACTCCAACGTGAAGGATCTGTTCGACCGCATCGCGGATCAGTGCGGGTTCCCGGTCCGGCCACACCTGTTGCGGCACACCGCCGCCACCCGGTGGATCGAGTCCGGAGTCGCCCCGGACGTGGTGCAGGCGCTGTTGGGGCACGCGGCGTTCATATCGACGTCGGTCTACCTGCATGCGAGCGCGGAACGGATGCGGGCCGCGGTGGAGCACACCGCTGGACCGGGACACGTCCCGGTGAGCGCGGACAGCCTGGTCGCAGGGATCGGTGCACGGTGACCGCGCAGATCGCCGGCCTACCGACAGTTGCGCATGTCCCGGACTCCGCCGAACACCGGAGCGAGTGGGCGCGGTGGCTGACCGACCGGATCGAGTCGGGTTGGCGACCGGCCGAGTGGAACCCGGTGACCTGGTTCTTCGACGGCGACCCGGCCAACCCACTGACTTCCACCGGAGTCTGCGAGGTCATCAGCTGCCAGGTGAAGACCGACGGCTCCCGGATCTGCACGGTCTGCCAGAAGGTGTTTCGGATGTCGGGGAGGACCCGTGAGCAGTTCGTGGCCGGCCACGACGCGACCAGGCAGAAAATCCCGAACGGACCCGCTGACCGGTGCCTGGTCAGCCGGGACGGGATGACCTGCGCGGCGCCGGCGGTGTGCATGGGGTTGTGCTGCTCGCACTACAGCAGCTTCCGTTACGTCGCCCGGAAACATGGCCGGTCCCTGCAGGAATGGCTGCCGCGAGCCCGCCCCTACCCGGACCGGCGACCGGAATGTCTGGTCGTCGGCTGCGCGGAGCTGAGCGCCGCCCGGCAGGAGCTGTGTCAGTACCACCACCGGCAGTACCGGCACAGCGGGCTCTGGAAGCAGCCGACGTCGAACAGCCCCCGGGAGTGGGCCGAGCATGCGGTGCCGTTCCTGCGGGCGGGGCAGTTCTCGCTGAACACCCTGCACCCCTTGGTCCGCCTCGAACTGCTCTACTCGATGCAGCGCCGATCGGCCCGCGGCGCGGTGATCCAGCCCAGAGCCATGCGCCTGGTGGTGAACCATGTGCGCGGCCGGGACCACCTCGTCGGGGTATCCGCGGCCGAGATCGCCGGGAACCACTGGCGGACCACCAACGAGATCACCGTGATGGCAAAAGAAGTGGAACGGTGGCTGACCGAAGGCCATCAGCAAATGGTTGGCCTGGACCCCCGCGGCCGGCTGGTCTGGGACCTACGCCAGCTGAACCTGCACGCCAACCCCGACGTCACCCAGATCCGCCGGGCGAAGGGCACCCTCGACTTCACCGTGATCTCCCAGGACTGGCTGCGCCAGCTGACGATGCAGTACTGCACCACCTTCACCAGCACCAAGAAGATCCATCACACCGTGCTCGTCGCGAAGACCGCATCCCGGGCGCTGGAAGCGATCCCGGGCGGCGGCCATACCCCGTCCGAGCTCGGCCCGGCGCACCTGGATGCGGTCACCACGGTCTTCCGGTCCTGGAAGGACGACCACGGATCGCCCCGCACGCAGAACTACCGGCACGCCGGCCTGCACACCTTCTTCCTGCTGCTCGACTTCGGTCGGCGCGGCGGGCTGATGGACGCGGTGCCCAGCGTCTTCACCCCGGACCCGCGGGTGCATCGGATCAAGACCACCAGCCGTGGCGACGACGAGGCCGGCAAGGCGGTTCCCGAGCCGGTGATTGCCCAGCTGGACCGGCACCTGGACCTGCTCACCTGCCCGGTCACCTACCGGGACTGGAGTTCCGAGCAGATGAACCACATGTTCCGCACCCTCTACATCGTCCTGCGGGACACCGGCCGACGACCCCGGGAGGTCTGCAGCCTGCGCGTGGACTGCCTCGAACACGCCGCCGACGGCGCCCAGCTGATCTGGGACAACCACAAGATCGGCCGCCGCGGCCGCCGTCTCCCGATCACCGCTCCAACCGCCCAGGCGATCATCGACTGGCAGCTGGTCCGGGCCGGCCTGACAACCGGCGACGCGCGGGACCGCTACCTGTTCCCGGCTCGCACCCTGGGCGTCCCGGACCCGTTCTTCATGCCGGCGAACCTGACCGACGGGATCCGGGTCTGGGTTCACGAGCACATACCCGAGCTGCACGACGATGCCGTGAATCAACAGGGTCAGCGGCGGCCGTTCGACCGGAAACGGATCTACCCCTATGCGTTCCGCCATTCCTACGCCCAACGGCACGCCGACGCCGGCGTGCCGATCGACGTGCTGCGGGACCTGATGGACCACCAGCAGATCTCGACCACCCAGGGCTACTACAACCCTCGGAAATTGCATCAGATGGGCGAGCCGAATCGGGATTTCCGACAGTTGGCGGCTTGATTGACGGCGCGGACCACCAGGTCGGTCGGGGTTCGAGCGTGTCGCGGACGGCATTTGGTCCCGTCTGATGCAGGATATGCCCATCACTTGATGATGGGGGTGGCGGTGCGGCGGATCGGTTTGGCGGGTGCGGCAAGTGTCGAGCTGGTGGACGGCGTGGCTCAGTTGCGGCCGCAGGAGGCGATGGTGGAGGCGATGCTGCGGGGTTGGCGGGCGCAGCAGAGCGCGCGGGGGCTGCGTGCGGCGACGATCGATCCGCGGGAGCGGCTGGTGCGCCGGTTCGTGTCGTTCACCAACGAGTTCCCGTGGCAGTGGGGTCCGGGGCATGTGGACGAGTGGACGCTGTCGCTGACCGTCGAGAAGCATCTGGCGCCGGCGACGATCCGCGGCTACCAGACCGATCTGCGGTTGTTCAGCGAGTACCTCACCGATGCCCGTTACGGCTGGGCGAGCGCATGCCAGGATGCGTTCGGCGCGTTCCCGGTGCCGATCTGTCATGAGTGGAACACCATCGCGCACCTGAACGACTACGAGGGGAGCCCGGAGGCTCGTCCGCTCTCGCGTGAGGAGCTGCAACGTTTCCTGGATTACGCCGACGACCAGGTCGACCGGGCGGCCCGCGCGAAACGTAAGGGCACGCTGGCCGCCTATCGTGACGCCACGTTGTTCAAGGTGATCTACGGCTGGGGGCTGCGGCGCACCGAGACCGCGAAGCTGGACCTGAGCGACTGGGGTCGCAACCCGGCGGCCGCGGAGTTCGGCCGGTTCGGGATGCTGCACGTGCGCTACGGCAAGGCGGTGCGCGGCCAGCCGGCCCGACGGCGCAACGTCGCGTCGGTGATGGGCTGGGCGGTCGAGGCGGTGACCGACTACGTCGACAACGTCCGGCCGCGGTTCGGCGTGGTCGATCATCCGGCGCTGTGGGTGACCGAGCGGGGTGGGCGGATCAAGCCGGCCGAGATCAACGCCCGTTTCGTCGCCTACCGCGACGCGTTGGGCCTGCCCAGAGCTCTTACGCCCCATAGTCTTCGGCACTCGTATGTGACCCATCTGACCGAGGACGGAGCCGATCGACGGTTCCTGCAGGAGCAGGTCGGGCACCGCTGCGACACCTCGACCGCGATCTACACCCATGTGTCCGGCGACTTCATGAACACCGCGCTGCGCAGGGCGATCGGCCCAGCGCTGGATGCGCCGGCCGTGCAAGAGTCGACCGGACGGTAAGGAGTTATCCATGGTCCGAAAGCTTGACTACCGCTGGCATCTGCGGTCGGTGATGGCCGACCGCGGCATGTTCGCCACCACCGACCTGATCGATCCGCTGGCTGCGCGCGGGATCCGACTGTCCTCCAGTCAGGTCTACCGGCTGGTCGTGGAACGCCCCGAACGGCTCAGCCTGAAGATCCTGATGGCGCTGCTGGACATTCTGGATTGCTCGATGGGCGAGCTGATCGAGCCGGTCGCGTCCGGCGGCCCGGCCCGAAAGGTCAAGGCGGCCGGCGGCGGCGACGCCGGGATCGGCGGGTTGCGTCCCAAACGTGCTCGGATCACTTCGGTGTCGGGCGCTGACGGGTGAGACCGGAAGCGGCCGCGACGGTCACCGACCCGGACGGGGTGATCAGCGGGTTGATCATTCAGGTGGAGCCGGGCCTGGATGCGGACGTCGTGGCCGGGGTGATGGCCGCCGTTGCTCCTGGCCGGAACGTGCGGCGCCGCCTCGCCCAGGCGTTGGCCGAGCGTCCGGGGGTGCTCACCGACGGCCGTTCCCCGGCGCCCCGGGTCGCGGGGAGCCTGCTGATCGCGCTGCGCCGGGCCGGCGCGGTGAGGGTTTCGGCGCCCGTCTGCACCGGCTGCGGCAAGCCGCTGAACACCTTTCAACGGCGCGGTCAGGACTGGTATTGCGGAGTCTGCGGTCCCACTCCCACGCGGTGTGTCGGTTGCGGAAACATCCGCAAGATCACGTCGCGGGACCGGCACGGCCGACCCCGCTGCCACGGCTGCCCGCCGGATGAGGACGGTGACCCGATACAGATCCTCCTTCAGGTGATCACCGCCGTCGACCCGGACCTGACCGCCGCGGCCGCGACCGAGGCGGTGCTCGCGGTCACCTCCCGGGCCGGCGAGCGCCGCCGCCTGGCCTGGGCACTGCAAGATCACCCCGAACTGCTCACCGGCGCCGGTGCCAAGGCTCCGGTGCCCTCGGTGCTGCGGCTGATCGACGCGCTCATCGGCGCCGGGGCGCAGGGCATCGTCCGCCCGCCCTGCCCGCGGTGCGGACGCGTCATCACGCTGAGCAAGGTCCTCGACGGCGTGCGGGTCTGCCGCAACTGCTGCGCCAAATCGCGCGCCGAGACGTGCTCACGCTGCGGCGTCCACCGCGAACCAGCCACCCGGGACGAGCACGGGAACCCGTTGTGTCCACACTGTTTGAGCACCTATCCGGTCAACCAGGAAACCTGTTCCGGTTGTGGTCGCCGCCGCCCGGTCAGCGTCCGCACCGGCGACGGACCACTGTGTCCGTCCTGCCGGCCGGTCACGAAGATGATCTGTTCGATCTGCGGCCGCTCGGCCCCGGCAGTGGTCGCCAAGCTCACCGGGAAACCCTGCTGCCAGGCGTGCCTGCAACGGCGAGCACGCTGCACGGGCTGCGGCATGGTCAGGCCGATCCGCGACGGCACCCTCACCGAACCGGTCTGCGCGACCTGCACCCGGCCGGGCGCCTCCTGGCACACCTGCCCCGGCTGCGGAGAGCGCAGCCAACACCGCCGGCGCCGGTGCGGGCGTTGCTCGCTGCGGGCACGGCTGACCCGACTGCTCGACGACGGCACCGGCCAGGTCCATCCCCGGCTGCGGGCCCTGCACGAACACCTGGCCGCACACGAACGTCCCGACACCGTGCTCGCCTGGCCGCACAAGGACACCACGTCCTCGATCCTGAGTGAGATCGCCTCCGGGCAAAGAGAACTGACCCACGCCGGGCTCGACGAGCTGCCCGACAGCAAACCGCTGCGACACCTGCGCAGCGTGCTGGTCGCCACCGGCGCGCTGCCCGCCCGCGACGAGCATCTGGCCCGCCTCGAACGGTGGATCACCGACAC
>DATDBV010000176.1:0-3646 GCA_036524715.1 Nakamurella sp.
ATCACCATCATCGGGATCCCGCTGGCCATTGCCAACTTCAAGCTGATCCCGGTCTCGATGGCGCCGCTGGGCAAGCAGATCGTCAAGTTGAACGACCCGTACACGCTGCAGACCGTCAGCTGAACCAGGCATGCCGAGCGAGTGATCAGCACCGTGCTGACATCTGCAGGGTGGCCGGGTGGGCTTGATGCCGGCATGCGCAGGTTCAGGTCCGCCCCGGTCTTCACGTCCGCGAAAGCCTGCCACATCCGCAGCATCTCGGGGACGTTGCGGAACCTGGCGAACCGTGTCTTGAGGCGGTACGCGCCGACCGGCACCATTTCCAGTTCGGTGACCAGCTGCCCGAAGGTGACCGCCCACGAGTCGAAGTCCTGCACGCCGGCCGCGTCGAGCAGGTCCGGCCGCACGTACCGCTGCACGACTGGGCCTCGGTGACGCTGTTGGCGATCGGGGTGGCGGTGGCCATGGCGATGTCCGGTACCCGTGGGTGGCCGCAGCAGTTCGGCTTTCATGTGCAGGTCCTCGGCCGCGGATCGACCCGTCGATCGAGGCGTCGGGGATGTGGAGGCGGTGGCCAGGTTCTTGTAGTCGTGGGCCTCGTCAACCAGGGAGTCGAGTCCGGTGGCCTCGAACGTCAGGCCCGGGTCGGTGGGCCCATTGAGCAGCGCCTGGTGTCGTTCCTCGGCGGCCAGCGCCGTCTTCTCGATGCGTTTGACGGTCAGGCCGGTGTCAGGCATGCCGGGCCCGGTCCAGCATCTGCCGCAGGGCCGCCGTGTGCCGGTCCAGGTAGGCGGCCTTCGCGGCGCGGGACACCGGGGTCATCTCGAAAGAGGTGCGGGTCATGATGATCGCGTCGCAGTCGCCGGCGTCGGCGCGGGCGACGAACTCGCGGCGCTTTGCCACCCTCGAGGTCCTTCACGCCGGCGGCCAGCACCCGGGCATGCGGGTACATCTGCACCCAATCCCGGGAGAACTGGTCGAGCATGTGGTTTGGGGACCACCGCGATGGGTTTGCGCACCATGCCCAGCCCAGCCAGCCGCAGTTCCATCACGCCCATCACCATCGCGGCGGTCTTGCCCGCGCCGACCCTGATGGAACAGGCCGGCCGCGGGTTCGCTGATCACGCGGGCAACCGCGGCCCGCTGATGCGGCCGGAGGGAACGAATCGACCAGGCCGGGCAAGGACAGCCGGGCGCCGTCGGCGGTGTCGTCCCGCCGCCGGTTCGTCGGCAAGCTGGACGTCGAACGACAGCTCCGCCTTGTCCGAAGGGGGGACGCGTCGCCCGGGTGTGCGGTCTCGAGCCAAACCCGCACCAAGCACCACCGCCCACCCGTTCCGGACAGCGCGGACGGCCCGGTTGGCTGGTGGTCAGACCCAACGACGTGAATCCGGATCCCAGCGGTCTGGTGACGGCTCCACCGCGACCAGGACCGGATCGGCGAAGTCGACCACCGCAGCCAGCAGGTCGGCGAACGAGGCCGGGACGAGATCGCCAAGGCCACTGCGTCGACGCCAGGCCGCCCAGCCCTGCTGGCCCAGTGCCGGATAGCCCTCCAGGACCACGCCCAACGGCGACGGTGCCACCCGACGGTAGGCGGACACTTCGAGCAGGCAGCGTCGCAGGTCTGCGCCATCGATCCGGTGCCGGCGGGTGAGCAGGTAGATGTCGGCGAAGTCGCGCCATCTGGTGTTCGCGGTGCCACGCTGCAACGCGGTGATGGTCTTTTCGGCCAGCACCATCGGTAGCGGGTATCCGGCCACCGTGATGGAACCGCCGAGCAGCCGCGGCACCTCGACGGTGGCCGGTGCCGGCCAGATCGGATCGCCGACGTTGACGTCGACGTGCAGGCTCAGCCGGGCGTTGGCCAGCGTTGCCGCCACCTTGACCCGGACTCCGCTGTACTCGTCGTCATCCCGGATGGTGTAGGCGGCGGCGGCCGCCGCGTCGAAGACGAGTCCGTCGTCCACGTCGAGGGCGGCGATGCCGGAGACCAACAGCCGGACCTGGTCATGTTCGGCCTGGATGGATCTGGCCTGCAGGTCGATGTCTCGGGTGGGTCGGCGGCTTCCGTAGGCGGCCAGCAGTGCGCCGCCTTTGAGCACCAACCGGTCAGCGTGCGGCGAGATCGCCAGGCGGGCAAGGAATCCCTCCAACGCGTACAGCTGGTGCAGCTCGTCGGTGGGGCGGGCCCGGCGGCGAGCCAGGTTCTGCAGGTCGAGGTAGGCGCGGCCAGCCGTGGTGGCCCGGGTCGGTCGCCGTGGCCCGGTCACAGCAGGACCTGCAACGCGGCCCGCAGGGCCGGCTGCGCCTTGGGGAAGTGCCCGGCCATGGCCAGCAGCCTGCCGGGCTGGGCACCCGGCTGGCGCAGCCACCGACGCAGCGCCTCGACCGCGACATCATCCCCTTCCTGGTGGCGGAGCCGGAAGGCGTCGACGATGCATCGCTGGGGCCCGTAGATTCCGATGGTCAGCCCGTCGGTCACCGGCAGTTGCTCGCGGTCGATGTCGAAAGTTGCCGAGGCGAAGCTGTGCCAGGCCACGGGTACCTCGACCCGTGGGTGCCGAACACCGCGCGGCAACGCCACGTCGATCGCGGCGGGGATGATGTCGGTCAGATCGTGTCGGGCCAACCCCGTGATCAGACAAAGCGTGGCTCGCGGGGCCCGGTGGGCAATCTCGACCAGGTCTGGATCGCCATCGGGGAGGTCGTCACCAACTCGCTGGAACAGGCCACGGCCGATCCGGGCGATCGTTCCGGTGTCACGCAATCTGTACAGCTGACGCTCCGACAGCCCGCTCACCCGAGCCTGACCGTAGGAGAACGTCGACGGCAGTCCCTCCGGAAGATTCGCCTCGGGACCTCCGCGGAACACCTCGCCCCTCACGAAGGTAATCGTACACACACCCGGCCCACGTGTATGCGATTACCTTCGCAGGGATGAAGGCCACGCCGGCGCGGACGTCGAGTGTTGGCACTCGCGCGACCCAAGGAGTGGGGCCGTGGACGCAAAGACGACCTGCATGATCAGCGGCTCGCCTCCTCACGATCCTTGACCGGACCGGTCGGCTGCAGGGAATGCTGTCATTTCGACGGTCCCCAGTGTCGGCCGGAACCGCCCGTAGTCCTCCAGCACGACCGGGAGCGAGTATCGGCCGGGATGTCCCGGGGCGGCAGGTGCCGCGCACCGGCGGAGTGATGGTGTGCGCGGATCACCGTCGAGTCCACGCTCACCATCAACTTGCCGAGCTTGTCAGCTGATCGGATCGTCGCCGTCGGGCTCGCCGAGCACCGCCGACAGCTGCTCGCCGAGCACCTCGGCCACCAGATCGCTCAACTCGCCGACGTCGCCCGCCCGGACCTCCAACGGACGCCGATAGACCACGATGCGGGCCTTCGTCGGCCGTCCTCGGGAGTCCATGCCGGGTGGCAGGAAACGGGCCAGCGGCACGCCGCCGTCCAGCACGACCTCGTCGGACGCGGGCTCCGGACCATCGGCGGGCACCACCGGCACCTCGTCGACGGCGAACTCCAGGGATTCCAACCTGCCCGGCCAGCGGATCTCCAGTTCGGCCACGGCTTCGAGCACCGCCTGGTCGAACCGCTGCGCCCGGGTGCGGGACGCCGGTACGTCGATCGGCAGCAG
>DATDBV010000177.1:0-3174 GCA_036524715.1 Nakamurella sp.
GATCGACCGTCCGCTGAGCGATATCGAGCGGGCTGTGGCCCGCCGCTCCCTGGACTACCCGCACGACGAGGTCGGCAACAACCTGGACTCCATCGGCCTGTTCCAGCAGCGCCCGACGACCGGCTGGGGGGCGCCGGAGAAGTTGATCGACCCCGCCTCGGCCACCGGGATGTTCTACGACAAGCTGCTCCGGATACCCGACTGGTCGGCCGGGGTGCCCTGGCAGATCGCGCAGAAGGTCCAGAGTTCGCCGTCCGTCAACGGTGCGATCTACCAGGCGTCGTTCGCGCGGGCGGTCGGCGTCGTCGACGCGCTCTGGGCGGAGGCGGGCGGCCCGGCCGCCTGACGAAGCGACGCGTCGCTTCGACGGTTCGAGCGAGCCCGGGCGGACCATCCCGATCGGCGGGCCCGGACGTCGGACCGGGTGACGAGCCCGAGGTCGGGCCGGTCGCCACCGTCGGCTCCTCAGCCGCCGACGAGCGACTTGTTCGGCAGCACGGGCCGACCGAAGACCGAGCTGAGCACTCCGGCCAGGCACAGGTACCAGGCCATGACCCCGGCCAGCAGGCCGGCCCAGCCGCCCGCCCGGGTCAGCGCGGTGACCCCGCCCATCGCCCCGAAGGCAAGCAGGAAGAACGCCACCACGACGACGGCGAACAGGGTGGCCAGCACCGCGGTGGTGCGCAGCGAGGCGATGAACATCAACGCGGTGAAGATGCCCCAGCAGATCAGGAACCAGCCGGCGGCGACACCGTGCTGCTCGTGCGGGATTCCATCGGCGTAGAAGGTCAGGTAGGCCCAGAACGAGAGCCAGAACGCGCCGTAGGAAGAGAACACTGTCGCGCCGAACACGTTGCCCTTCTTGAACTCCCACATGCCGGCCAGCAACTGGGCGGCGCCGCCGTAGGCCAGGGCCACGCCGAACACCACCGGCTCGGCCGACACCGGCATCAGGCCGGAGTTGGCCAGGCTGAGCAGGAAAGTGGTCAGGGCGAACGCGGCCAGCCCGAGCGGGGCCGGGTCGGCGATCAGCTGGACCTGGGCAGAGGCCAGCTCCCGGGCCTGGGCGACCCGGCCGGCGGTGGGGTCACCCAGGTCCGGGACCAGGTCGGTCTCGATATGGTCGACGGTTGCGGTCATGGCGTGGCTCCAAGGTGAGGGGTGGTTGGAACGATGGTTGGGAGGGTGCTCGCGACCTGGGGGTGCAGCGGATTCGGGTACGGCGCGGCGCACCGGCGCCGCCGCCGGGAGCGGTTCGGGTGGTCGATGGGTGGAGTTTGCGGGGGTTGCGGAACTTTGGGTCGCTGGTGGCGACCGGATGTTCCGCGGGAGCGGTCCGGGCGGCCGAAGGGGCGGGGTTCTCTAGGGAGCGGCGGGGACCGGGGTGGACCCGGTCGAACGGAGCTCGTTCTTGCGGATCTTGCCAGTGGCGGTCCGGGGCAGGACGTCCACGAAGACCACCTCGTCCGGCACCTTGTACCGGGCGATGAGACCCTTGACGTGGTCGAGGATGTCGCCCGAGGCGACGTCGGCGCCGGGACGGACGACGACGAACGCCCGCGGACGCTCGCCCCACTTGACGGAGGGCATGCCGATCACCGCGGCCTCGGCGACGCCAGGGTGGGACAGCACCGCGTTCTCCACCTCGATGGTCGAGATGTTCTCGCCGCCGGAGATGATGATGTCCTTCGCCCGGTCCTTGAGCTCGATGTAACCGTCCGGGTGCATGACGCCAAGGTCGCCAGTGTGGAACCAGCCACCGCGGAACGCCTCCTCCGTCGCCGCCGGATCCTTGAAGTAGCCGGCCATCACGTTGTTGCCGCGCAGCACGATCTCGCCGATGGTCAGCCCGTCCGGGGTGACGTCGACCAGGTTGTCGTCGACCACCCGGGCCGACTCGGCCTGCAGCATGCCGACGCCCTGCCGGGACAGCTTGCGCGCCCGGTCCGCGGAGGGCAGGTCGTCCCACTCGCGCTTGTACTCGCAGATGGTGAACGGGCCGTAGACCTCGGTGAGCCCGTACACGTGCACGACGGTGACGCCGAGCCGGTCCAGCTTCTCGATCACCGTCGGCGACGGCGGGGCGCCCGCCGTGGTGATCCGCATCGGCCGGTCCAGCCCGTGTGCCTGCTGCGCGTCGGCGATGGTGCTGCAGACGGTGGGCGCACCGCACAGGTTGGTGACGCCGAGATCGTCGATGGCCGACCAGATCGCGTCGGCTCGCACCGCGCGCAGGGCGACGTGGGTGGCGCCCGCCCCGGTGACGGCCCACGGGGTGCACCAGCCGTTGCAATGGAACATCGGCAGCGTCCACAGGTACACCGAGTCGCTGGTGAAGTGGTTGTGGAAGATCTCGCCGAACGAATTCAGGTACGCGCCCCGATGCGTGTACATGACGCCCTTGGGCTTGCCCGTGGTGCCGGAGGTGTAGTTGATGGTGATGACGGCCCGCTCGTCCTCGACCGTCCAGGGCAGCGGCGCGCCGGCCGCGCCGGTGACCAGGAACGAGTCGAACGACTGCTGGCCGACGTCCAGCCCGCTGGAGGACAGCCCGAACTCGGCGTCGGCGATCTCGATGACGCCGGTCAGATGGGGCGATGCCGCGAAGGAATCACCGATCGTGCCCACCAGTTCGGCGTCGACGAAGAGCATCTTGGCCTCGGAATGGTTGAGGATGTAGTCGATCTCGGCCTTGGCCAGCCGGGAGTTCAGGGCCACCAGCACCCCTCCGGCCAGGGGTACGGCGAAGTGGGCGATCAGCATCTCGGGCAGGTTAGGGGACAGGAACACCACCCGGTCGCCCGGCTCGATCCGGCTCCGCAAGGCCCGGGCGAAACGCTGGGCGGTGTCGGCGAAATCGGCGTAGGTGTAGCTTCGGGCGCCGTAGACGATCGCCTCCTTGGCCGGGTACACCTCGGCCGACCGCTGCAGGAAGCGCAGCGGGGTGAGCGGGGAATCGTTGGCACTTGGGATGGTCGAGGTGCTGATCACGGTTGGGACTCCTTCGTCAGGGTTTGGTCGGTTCGCGGTCGGTTCGCGCGGATGAAGTGGTTGACAGCATTCACGTGCGTCACATGGCTTGCGCGGGCGAGGCTGATCAACTCGGCGCCGATTCGTATAAATCGGGCGCACTTTCGCCGAGTTGATCAGCGTGTCGACCCAGAGGGCCGTCCT
>DATDBV010000178.1:0-11291 GCA_036524715.1 Nakamurella sp.
TCGGCCCCGACACCAAGCTGTCGGTGACGTTGAACCTGCACGTCACCCGGCCGGTCGACCCGGATTCGGCGGCCGACCGGGATGCGATCCGGCAGCTCGACGCGGTCGGCAACCGGGTGTTCCTGGGCCCGATGCTGGACGGGGCCTACCCCAAGGACCTGCTGGACGACACCAGGTCGGTGACCGACTGGTCGTTCGTGCAGGACGGTGACGAGGCGACCTGTGCGGTGCCCATCGACGTGCTCGGCATCAACTACTACTCGACGGCGCGGGCCCGCCGGCACGTCGGGGATGGACCGATGGAGCACGCGGACGGACACGGCGACACCGGGTTCAGCCCCTGGGTCGGCGCGGACGACATCGAGTTCCTCAAGCAGCCCGGCCCGTACACGGCGATGGGCTGGAACATCGACCCCTCCGGCATGCTGGAGCTGCTGACCGACATCGGCGAGCGCTATCCGGACCTGCCGTTGATGGTCACCGAGAACGGTGCCGCCTTCTACGACACGGTCGACGACGACGGGCGGGTGCCGGATGCGGACCGGGTCGCCTACCTGAACGGGCACATCGATGCGGTCGGGCAGGCCATCGATGCCGGGGCCGACGTGCGCGGCTACTTCCTGTGGTCGCTGCTGGACAACTTCGAGTGGGCCTGGGGATACGACCGCCGGTTCGGCATCATCCGCGTCGACTACGACACCCAGCAGCGGACGCTGAAGGACTCGGCGAAGTGGTACTCGAGGTTGATCGCCACCAACCAGCTGCCGCCGCTCGCCTGAGCTCGGCGTCGAGTGTGCAGAACACGCCCTTTCGGACCGCCGAATAGGGCGTGTTCTGCACACTCGACCGCCAGGGCTCGGCCGACCAAGGACATAGATCGGTTCTATACTGATTCCGTGGACGGACAGATCTTGCGCGACCATCGGGAGCGCTACGGGCTCACCCAGGCCGAAGTCGCCCGTGCCGCGGGTATGCGTCAACCGGACCTGTCGGCCATCGAGCATGGCCGACGCGGCGGTGCGGAGCTGCACCGCCGCGTTCAGGTCGCCATCCGGCAGCTGGTTCGCCCGAGCGCTGTGCTCGCCGACGAGGAGATCCGCCGCGAACTGCGGGAGAGCCTGCTGCGGCACGGAGCCCGAGATATTCGCGTCTTCGGTTCGACGGCTCGGGGGGTGGACCGGCCCGGCAGCGACCTGGACATCATGGCCAAGTTCCCCCCAGGGTTCGACCTGTTCGACCTGATGGAGGTGGAGGCCGAGCTCGAGGGTCTGCTCGGCATCCGCGTCGACGTGGTGTCCGATGACGACCGAACTCCTTATGCGCTGGCGGACGCCAAGGCGGACGCGGTCCGATTGTGAATCGCGGTGCGGACGCCGACCAGGTCCAGGAGATGGTCGCCGTTGCGCGTCAGGCCGAGCAGGTCGTCGCTCGCGGTCGTGAGGTGTTCTTCGAAGAGGCGAACGTCGTCGAGTTCCTTGCCGGTCGAATGATCGTCATCGAGCTGGACGTCGCGGCGGATCGGGTGTCCGACGAGTTCAAGACCGCTCACCCCGGCCCCTGGCGGGCACTGTCCAGGGCCCGAGACAAGTACGCCCACCACTACGAGGACATCGACCGGGGTGTGGTGTGGGAGCTGCTGGAACACCGCCTACCACGGTGGTCGTCGGAACTCGCGGCCACCATCCGCTCCCCCTGAGGCCCGAGCCGCGCGGGGTCAGTTCGCGCGGATGAAGCCCTTCGCGGCACCGTCCAGGATGTCGGTCCAAGCGCCCAGCACCGCCGAGCTGCCGGGCGCCGGGTGCACCGTCCAGCCCGGGAGGTCCGCGGTGAACGCCTGCGCGTCGGCCAGGGTGGTGCCGGTCTCGTGCTTGCCGTGCCACACCTCGACCGGCACCCGCACCGCGCCGGGGTCGAGCACCCAGCCGGGCGAGCCGATGGTGCGGGCCGGGGCCGTCCAGTCCGGGTTCATCTGCCCGGAGTCGGCGGCCACCGCGTCCCGGAAGTCGGACTCCATCCATCGGTCCGCCAGCACCTCGGCGGCCTTCGGATCGAGCCGGTCGAGCATCCGCCGCCAGGTCGCCTCGGCAGCCAGATCCGCGTCCTTGCCGGCGGTCTGCACCCAGCACGCGAGCGGACCGGCCCACGCCGGCCCAGGCCGGCGCCACGGGTGCAGCACGGTGCGGCGGCGGGCATCCCGGCTCGGCAGCCGGACCGACACCGCCGTCACCGACGAGACCAGCGTGGGGTAGCGGGCCGCGAAGGCGAACGCGTCGTCGGCGCCCCGGCCGATGCCGATCACCGCGACCCGTCCGACGGCGAGCGTCTCAACCAGCCGGCGCAGATCCTCGGCCGGCTGCTCGAAGCCGCCCAGGCCGATCGGGTCGGAGGCGCCGACCCCGGGTCGATCGATCGCGAGCAGGCGGATGGCGGCGGGCAGGGCACTGTCGTGCAGCAGCCATCCCGGTGCCAGCCGGGACGAACCGGAGTCCGGGATCAGCACGCAGGGCAGGCCGCGCGGGCTGCCGTACTCGGCCCAGGCCATCGTCCGCCCGTCCGGCAGACGCAGTGCACCGTGCGGTGCATGTTCCAGCAGCGGAAGCAGAATGTCGTCGTCGTCGTAAAAGTCCGGCTGGAGGCGAGCCTCGTGCAGTGCCGTCATGGTGTCCTTCATCCCCTCGACCCGCCCGTGAAGTTCGGACGGGCAGCATTCATCCCCTGAGAACCGCCCGACCGTCCCCGAACCGGGATCGCCACCTGGGCGCGGTTCGGTGGCACGCACGGCTCACAGAGCCTTTATATGCGCTCCGGAGGGGGGTGGTACCCGTTTCGATACCGATCTGTGACGTGACATTTCGGTGAACCCGGCCGGACCGTCAGCGGCCCCGGTCGGTGTTGCGCGTGTTGCGCCAGTTGACCCATTCGGGCACCGCGCTCAGGTCGTAGTCGGGACCGGACACCCCGATGGTGAACAGCGTGACACCCAGGTCGAGCAGCGCCCGCGCGTCGTGCGCGCCGCCCCTGGGGACGGCCGTCGACCGCTCGATCGCCGCCGGGTCGCGGCCGACCGCGGCACAATGCTCGGCCAGGATTGCCGCCTTGCGGGCCTGGGTGTCCGGGCCGCCGAACGCGTGCCAGATGGCGGCGTGCCGGGCGACGTGCCGCAGCGTCTTGCGTTCGCCGCCGCCGCCGATCAGCACCGGGATCGGCCGGGTCGGTGGCGGATTGAGCCGCGCCCAGCGGGCGGTGATCCGGTCCAGGTTCTCTCCGAGCAGGTTCAGCCGGGTGCCGGGAGTGCCGAACGGATAGCCGTACTCGTCGTAGTCCCGCTCGAACCAGCCGCCGCCGATGCCGAGGATCAGCCGGCCCCCGGAGATGTGGTCGACGGTGCGGGCCATGTCCGCCAGCAGGTCGGGGTTGCGGTAGCCGCCGCCGGACACCAGCGCCCCGATCTCGACCCGTTCGGTCAGCTCGGCCCAGGCGCCGAGCATCGTCCAGCATTCGAAGTGTTTGCCGTCGGGGTCACCGTTCAACGGGAAGAAATGGTCCCAGTTGAAGACGATGTCGACGCCGAGGTCCTCGGCCCGCAGGACGGCGTCGCGGATCTGCCGGTAGTCGGCATGCTGGGGCTGCAGTTGCACGCCGATTCGGATCGGCCGGTTCGGTGCGGTCATGACCGTCATGATGGCCGGATGCGGCGCGTCAGGCCCGTCCTGCACCCGTGTCACACCGCGCCGGCCGCCGCGCGGCCCGCGATCCGGCCGGAGAACAGGCACCCGCCCAGGAAACTGCCCTCCAGCGCGCGGTACCCGTGCATGCCGCCCCCACCGAATCCCGCGGCCTCGCCGGCGGCGTAGAGGCCGGGCACCACCTGACCGTCGGCGCCGAGGACGCGGCTGGACAGGTCGGTCTCCAGTCCGCCCAGGGTCTTGCGGGTGATCACGCTCAGGCGCACCGCCACCAGCGGGCCGTGCTTCCCGTCGAGCAGCTCGTGCGGGGGGGCGACCCGCATCCTGCGGTCGCCGAAGTACCGGCGGGCGCCGGCCACCGCGACCAGCTGCGGATCCTTGCCGAGCCCGGTGCGCACCTGATGGTCACGCAGCCGGATCAGCTCCTGCACGTGGTCGGCGTCGACCAGGTCCTCGCCGACCAGGGCGTTCATCCGGGCGACCAGTTCGGGCACGGACGGCGCGGTCAGGAAGTCGACCCCCCGGTCCAGGAAGGCCCGCACCGGTGGGGTGATCTTCCCGCCGGCCCGGGTGGTCAGCAGCAGCTTCACCGACTTCTGCGCGAAGTCGGGGTTCTGCTCGGAACCGGACAGGCCGAACTCCGGGCCGACGGTGTCCAGGTCGAGGACGAACCAGGAGTGCGCGCGCCCGGTGGCCAGGATGTGCCGCAGGGCGCCGAGGGCGTCGAAGCCGGGAAACAGGGGAGTCGGCAGCCGGCGCCCGAAGGCGTCGAGCCACAGCGGGCTCGGCCCGGACAGGATCCGGATGCCGTGCCCGGTCCACACCGGGGAATGGTTGTGGACCCCTTCCGGGTAGTGCCACATCCGGTCGCGGTTGATGATCCGGCCGCCGGCCCGCTCGGCGACGTCGAGCATCAGCCCGTCGGTGGAGTCGGGTACCCCGGACAGCATCTCGGCCGGGGCCCGGTCCGGACCGCCAGGCCAATAGCGCCGGACCAGCTCGTGGTTCCCGCCGATCCCGCCGGAGGAGACGACGACGGCCGACGCGGTGAGCGAGAAGTCACCGGCGACCGTCCGGGACGACGGCTCGCCTCGCCCCACCGAGGTCGGTTCCAGGATCTCGCCGGCCGCCCCGGTCACCCGGCCGCCGTCGACGGTCAGCTCGGTGACTCGATGCCGGTACCGCAGCCGCACCTTGCCGGTCCGGGCGTGCTCGACCACCCGCCCGACGAACGGGTCGACGACTCCGGGTCCGGAGCCCCAGGTGACGTGGAATCGCGGGACCGAGTTGCCGTGACCGCCTACCTCGTAGCCGCCGCGCTCGGCCCACTGCACGACGGGGAACAGTCCGATGCGCTGGGCCTTGAGCCACGATCGCATCTCGCCGGCGGCGAAGTCCACGTAGGCCTTGGCCCACTCCCGCGGCCAGTGGTCCTCGGGCCGGTCGAACCCGGCCGATCCCAACCAGTCCTCCAGGGCCAGTTCGGCCGAGTCCCTGATTCGCAGCCGGCGTTGTTCGGGTGAATTGACCAGGAACAGTCCGCCCAGCGACCACCACGCCTGCCCGCCGAGGCTCGCTTCGCCTTCCTGGTCGAGCACGATGACCGAACGACCGGCGTCGGCCGCCTCGGCCGCGGCGACCAGGCCGGCCAGGCCGGCTCCGACGACGATGAGGTCCGCGTCCGCCATGCCGAAACCCTTGCACACTCGACTGCTCCGCACCGGAAACCCGCATCGGCGCCGGAAACTCGCATCGGGAGCGCCGCGAGGTATCAGGCGTCGGCTCTCTTCACTCCCTCGGGTGGGCTTCACTCCCTCGGGTGGGCATGCCGCTCGATTGACATGTTTCCAGCCCGACCACTTCGCGAAGCGCCGACCTGTGGCCGGTCCTCGCGATGGGGTTGACCCGTTCGGGTGGTGACTCCCGAAACGGCAGCGGCGAGGTGCGCAGCCAGGCGTGACCTTCGGTGCCGAGGGTCACCCGCACGATGGATAGCACCCCGCATTCGGCCGAGTACGATCTGTGTTCAAGCCCAGGGGAGGGCGGGGGAATCGTGAGTCGTTCTACACCGGACATCGCGTGGGCGCCGTTGCGGGCCACGCCGCTGCGTTTCCGGATTCTGCTGCTGGTCGGCGGAATCCTGGTCGTTCTCGGGTACACCGTCCTGGTCCTGCGGCCGACCGTGCCGGGCCTGCGGGAGTTGCTCGTCAGCCCGGGCTTCCTCCTGCTCGGCGCCCTGGTGCTGTTGGCCGACCTGTACCCGTTGGTGCCGTCCATGCGCGATGTCCGGGCCAAGGTGACCTTTTCGTGGTCGGCGGCGCTGTCGTTGGCGGCGGTTCTGGCCTTCGGCCCGGAGGCGGCGGTGTTGTTCCTGCTGTCCGGGTTCACGGCGGCGCTCTCCCGCCGCAGCGGCCGGTGGTGGCTGATCGCCCTGAACATGGTCGCGATGGGTCTGATCGGGTTGACGATGGCCGCGCTGTCCCCGTTCGCCGACACGTTCGACCCGCTGATGCCGGCCGGGGCCTGGCGGTTGGCCTGCTGGGGGCTGCTGATGGGCGCCGTCGTGGTGGGCATGGCGGCGGGTCTGACCGGATGGGCGCAGATCGAGCTGGGTGTCCATTCCTGGCGTGCGCAGCGGGCCTGGTTCAACAAGAGCGTGCGGATCTGGGGCGTGAGTCTGATCGCCGCGCCACTGCTGGCCTCGCTCGCGCTGGACGGGCCGGCCGCGCTGCCCTCGGTGGCGATCGTGATCATCTCGCTGAACAATCTGTCGAGCACGATGTACCGCAGTACCGCCGCCTCGCGCACCGATCCACTCACTGGGCTGGCCAATCGGTTGCGGCTGACCCGGGTGCTGTCGGGTCGGATCGCCGATGCCGGGCCGGACGACGCGGTGGCGCTGCTGCTCATCGATCTCGATCGGTTCAAGCAGGTGAACGACAATCACGGCCATCTGGTGGGTGACCGGGTGCTGTGCACCGTGGCCGCCCGGTTGCAGGCCGTGGCCGGTCCCAACGATCTGGTCGCCCGGTACGGCGGAGACGAGTTCGCGGTGATCCTGGCCCCGGGGATGACCGGTGGTCAGATCACCCAGGCGGCGCAGTTGTACCGGTCCGCGCTGATCGAACCGATCGAGGTCGGCGAGCAGCGGGTCACGGTGGGCGGATCGGTCGGCGTCGCGACCACGGCCGATCCGGGAATGGACGTGCTGGGCCTGCTCGCCGAGGCGGACCTGGACATGTACCGGATCAAGCGGAACGGCGCCGGCCCGGAGACGGTCGAGGCCGAAGCGGCCCGGCGACGGTGGGTCGCGCAGCCGCCGGCATGGACCATCAGCGTCCAGGGCGCCGCCTCGGCGCCGCTGGCCGGCTGGCCGGGCGTCCGCTGGTCGGCTTCGTCGGGCGGGGCCGCCGTACCGGCCGACCTGGCGCGTTCGGTGGCACCGTTGCCATGACCGGGCCGGGTGAGCAGCACAACCCGATGACGGCGCCGCTCCGCCGGATGCCGGCACGATTGCGCTGGTGGTTGGCCGGCTGCCTGGTCGCGCTGGTTGCCGGGTTCGCCGCGCTGCACGCGTTCGCTCCCGGCCCGGACCTGCCGACGATCGCGCGGCAGCCGGGTGCGTTGATGCTGCTCGCCCTCATCGTGCTCGCCGACCTGTATCCGACGCTGCCCTGGATGCGTGGCTCCAACCCGTTCGATGAGTTCATCTTCTCCACGCCATTGGCGATCGCGGCATTGATGGTGTTCGGCCCGCACGCGGCCGTCGTGTTCGTCATCGCCGGCTTCGCGATGACGGTGGCCCTGCGCATGCGGTGGTGGCGCGTCGTGCTCAACACGGCCCTGTGGGGGGTGCAGGGCGCGCTGGCCGCCGGTGTCCTGGCGGTGGTCTGGAGCCTGGCCGGCTGGGCCGACCAGATGCCGGCCCATGCGTTGATCCCGATGACCGTGCTGCTGGCCGCGGTCATCGAGGGTCTGAACATCCTGCTGGTGATGACCTCGCAGTACCTCGCGGGGGCGACCACGGCCCGGGCCTATCTGGCGGACTGGCGCAGCCAGGTGGTCGTCGCCACGCTGGATCTGACCGCACCCATCCCCGCCGTCCTGGCGGCCGCCCAGCCGGCGCTGCTGCCGCTGCTCGCGGTGGCAATGGTGGCCGCGCAGTCCGGCCTGGGGGCGGTCACCTCGCGGACCACGCAGGCCGGCACCGACCCGCTGACCTCGGTGCCGAACCGTGCCCACCTGCTGGCCCAGATCAAGTCGCGGCTGGCCGCGGCGGAACTCGACCGGAACCCGGTCATGCTGCTGCTGGTGGATCTCGACCGGTTCAAGCAGATCAACGATGACCTGGGTCATCTGGTCGGCGATCGGGTGCTGGTCGAGGTCGCGCGCCGGCTGGAGGAATCCACCCGCTCCAGTGATGTGGTGGCCCGCTTCGGCGGCGACGAGTTCGCGGTGCTGCTGACCGGTGGATACGGGCAGCGCAACGCCGATGAGGTGGCCGCCCGGATCCGGGCGGCCGTGACCCGGCCGATCCACACCGACGACCGGTCCGTGGTGGTCGGGGTGACCGTCGGCTGGGCCGTGGCGGACCGGCACGACACCGACCCGATGATGCTGCTGCAGCGTGCGGATGCCCGTCTGTACGCGGCGAAGGCGGCCCGGCCGCCGGGCCGGGCCGCAGCGCCCGTCGCGCCCGCCGCCGAACCCGCCTGGGCTCCGATCTGGTCCGGCACATCCCCACCACGTCGGGGCGCATGATGGGAGTGCGCCCGCAGCGCCCACTTCATGACCCTCGGCGAGCGGATCGGGGTGGATGTGTCACGATGCCAGCGACCGCGGCAGCGGGTCGCGGCACCATTGCAGAAGGGGTCGGGATGTCCGATCAGAGCACCCAGGATCTGGCCAACCTCGAACCTCTCGGCGCCGGGCCGACGCGGACCCGGGAGATCGAACACCTCAAGTCCCATGGCCGGTTCGCGTTGACGATCGACGGTCGCGAGGTGGCCGTGGTCGACTACCGGCGGCTTCCGGGCAAATGGAACATCGTGCACACCTACACCGAGCCGGCCTCCCGCGGTTACGGTGTGGCCTCGGACCTGATCCGTGAGGTGTTGAGCGCGGCCCGGGTCGAGGGCGTCAAAGTCGTGCCGACCTGCCCGTACGTGGCCTGGTGGATCCGCGAGCACGACGACTACGAAGATCTCGTCGCGACCTGATGCCGGCCGACCGTCCGGGTGGTCCACCGGGGCCCGAGCGTGGCCACGACGTCCACCGAGACCCGGGCGGCCCGCACGACGGCGACAGCGGGGCGGACGCCCTGGATGCCGCCATCGACGATGCCCTGGCGGAGTTGCGAGGTGTCCACCAGGGGACCGGCGCGGCCGACGGCGCGGCCGACGGTGCGGCCGACGGTGCGGCCCCAAACGCCGACGGGACCGATCCGGGGCAGTCGGAACGGTGGCGTCGCAGCCGGGCGGCGCTGCACACCCTGACCGCTCGGATGGTGCCCGATCGCGCCTTGCCGGCGACCGAGGCCGCCGCGGCCTCGGCCGAGACCAGGACCGCTGACGCAGCCGAACGGGACGAGAACGCGAGAAACCGGCCGTCACCGTTCCAGTGGGGTTTCTTCGGCGGCCTCGGCGTGCTGATCGCCTACATCACCTTCCTGGTGCTGGACAGCATCCGCGACACCCTGGTGATGATCGCCATCGCCACCCTGCTGGCGATCGGCCTCGACCCGCTGGTCTCCTTCATGACCCGCCGCGGGTTGCGTCGGGGGGCCGGCGTTGCTCTGGTCTTCGTGGGTCTGCTGCTGGTGATCGCCGCGGCGGTGTACGCGATCATCCCGCCGATCGTCAACGAGGTCGGCTCGTTCGTCGCGTCGGTGCCCACGCTGATCAGCGAGCTGCAGACGAACGAGACGGTGCAGAACCTGGACCAGCGGTTCGGGCTGCTCGAGGCGCTGCGCAACTCCAACATCGTGCAGAGCCTGGGCAGCGGGGCGGCCGGCGGGATCCTGTCCGCCGGATTCACCGTGGCCGCCGTCTTCGCGGATCTGCTGATCGTGCTGATCCTGACGCTGTACTTCCTCGCCGGCTTCGGCCGGATCAAGGCGGCGGCCTACCGGTTGGTGCCGGCCTCCCGTCGGACCCGGGTCAGCGACCTGGGCGACCGAATCCTCAAGCAGATGGGCGGCTACCTGTCGGGCGCGACGATCATCGCGATCCAGGCGGGTCTGGTCGCCGGCATCTACTCCTCGATCATCGGTCTGCCGTACCCGTGGGCGATCGGCCTGGGGGCGGCCGTGCTGGACTTCATCCCGATCGTCGGGCCGATCATCGTCGGCGTCAGCATCACCCTGATCGGCTTCACCCAGGGCGCGGCGATCGGCATCGTCTCAGGCCTGTTCTACCTGTGCCAGCACCTGTTCGAGGCGTACTGGCTCTATCCGCGGGTGATGCGGCGGACGGTCAACATCTCCACGGGCGGTGTGGTGGTGGCGATCCTGATCGGCGCGGCCCTGCTCGGCGTGACCGGGGCGATCCTCGCGGTTCCGGTCGCGGCTGCGATGATGCTCATCGTCCGGGAAGTGATCATGCCCATGCAGGAGCGCTCGTGAGCGCAGGTGCGCGGTCCGGGGGATCCACGTGAACAGATGGCGCAGCATCGGAATGCCCGACCAGGTGGGTCGCCGCGCGATCGTCACCGGCGCGAACACCGGCCTCGGCTTCGCCGCGGCGACAACGTTGGCCGCGGCCGGGGCCGACGTCGTGTTGGCGGTGCGGGACCTGGACCGCGGGGTGGCCGCAGCGCAGCGGATTCGTGACGAACTCGACGACGCGAAGGTGCGGGTGGTGCACCTGGACCTGGCCGATCTGGCCTCGGTCGCGGACTTCGCGGGCGCGCAATCGGCCGAGGGGCCGATCGACATCCTGGTCAACAACGCCGGGGTGATGCTGGTCCCGCGCCGGGAGTACACGGCGGACGGATTCGAGTTGCACATGGGCGTCAACCATCTCGGCCATTTCGCGTTGACCGCGGGTCTGCTGCCCGCGTTGGAACGGGCGGATGCCGCGCGCATCGTCGGGGTGACGTCGATCACCGCCCGCCGGGCCCGCCGCCTGGATCACCGGCTCGGGCTGGACGGCGATTACACCCCGATGGGTGCCTACAGCCAGTCCAAGCTCGCGGTCGGGCTCTTCTGCGTCGAACTGGACCGCAGGCTGCGCGCCGCGGGTTCACGGGCGGTCTGCCTGCAGGCTCACCCGGGCTGGTCCGCCACCGCCGTCAGCCCGGCCGATGACGGCGCGGGACGGTTCGTGCGGCTGTCCCGACGGGCCACCGCGATCCTGGGCAGTTCCCCGGCCGTCGGGGCGCGCTCGGAGATCGCGGCCGCCACCTTCCGGGACTTCCCGGGGGGTGCTCTCGTCGGGCCGCGGTTCCTGGTGCGCGGGGCGCCGACCCCGCATCGGGCGGCGCGGGCGATGACCGATTCGGCCGAGGCCGGCTGGCTGTGGAGCCGTTCGGCCGAGTTGACCGGGGTGGAGCCGCTTCCGGGCGACTACTGATCCGGGCCGGATCGGGTCCGCGTGGACGCCTGCG
>DATDBV010000179.1:0-2559 GCA_036524715.1 Nakamurella sp.
CCGAGGAACCCGGTGACGCGACCGCCACCCCCCGCGTCACGGGGATGGGTGCGTTCCGCCGGTTGCTGGCCGCGACCACATCGGCGAACCTCGCCGACGGCCTGCTGACCGTGGCGGTGCCGTGGCTGGCGTCGGCGATCACCCGCGACCCGGTGCAGATCGCCCTGGTGACGGCGGCCACCCGGCTGCCGTGGCTGCTGTTCTCGCTGCCGGTCGGTGCGATCACCGACCGGTTCGACCGGCGCCGGTTGGTGGCCCTCGCCGACATCGCCCGCGCCGGGCTGCTGCTCGGCTTCGCTCTGCTGTTGGTGCTGGTCGGTGGCACCGGATCGAGTACGGCCGGATCGCCATCGACCGGCACGGTCGACGCTTCGCACCCCGGAGCCTTGCTGGCCGGGCTGTACGCGCTGGCGCTGCTGGTCGGATTCGCGGAGGTGGTGGGGGACAACAGCGCCCAGACGCTCATCCCCTCGATCGTGCCCAGGGACCGGCTGGCCACGGCGAACGGCCGGCTGTGGGCGGCCGAGACGGTGGCCAACCTGTTCGTCGGGCCGCCGCTGGCCGGCCTGCTGATCGGCGTCGGCATCGCGCTGCCGTTCTTCGTCGGCGCGGGCGGGTTCGCCATCGCCGCCGCAGTCGTGTTCACCATCGCCGGGTCGTTCCGGCCACCCCGCCCGGACGGCCCGCCGACCCGGCTGAGCACCGAGATCGCCGAGGGATTCCGCTGGTTGATGCGTCACCGGCTGCTCCGCTCGCTGGCCATCTCGCTCGGTGTGCTCAACGCGGCCAGCTCGCTGGGGGCGGCGGTGTTCGTGCTGTTCGGCCAGGAGGTCGCCGGGCTGGACGCCACCGCGTTCGGGTTGCTGATGACCGGATCCGCGGTCGGTGCGGTGATCGGCTCGTTCCTGGCGCCGTGGCTCACCCGGCGACTCGCCCCCGGAACGGCGCTGGCCGTGGCCGTCGTGGCGATGGGCGCCGGCGAGATCGCCTTCGGCCTGCTGTCCGCGTTCGCCTGGCTCTGGGCCGTCACGCTCGTCATCGCGATCTTCATCGTGGTGTGGAACGTGATCACCGTGTCGCTGCGGCAGTCGCTGATCCCGGACCGGCTGCTGGGCCGGGTCAACTCGGTGTACCGGTTCTTCGGCTGGGGGACCATCGCCGTCGGCACCGTGCTCGGCGGCGTGCTGGTCTGGGCGGCCGAGCCGGCGGTCGGCCGGGAATGGGCGCTGCGGCTACCGTTCCTGCTCTCGGGTTTGCTGCACTTCGCGCTGCTGGCCTGGGCGTGGCCGAGGATCAACAACGAGCAGATCGCCCGCGCGGCCGCGCAGGCGTCGTGAAACCGACTGCCGCAGCGTTCACTACTCCTCGTTGGGGCATCTTGACTCCTCGACGGACGTCTGGACTCCCCGTGGACCGGGAGTACAAACGCCTGGCCAGGAGTTGAAGTCCGGAACTGGGGGAGTCAAGTGGGGTGTCGGGCCGACCGAGGGCGGAACGAGGGGCCGGAACGCGCGGCGGACGCAGGGCCGGACGGGGAGGCGGAACAAGCTGCCCGGGCGGTCCGGCGCGAGGTGAGCCTGGCGCTGATCGAGTGGCCGCTACGCGTGCAACTCCTGGATCTCAGAGCAGGCTTGGACCATGGACAGAATTCAGCGTCGCAGACGAATAAACCCGACCCCAGAGGGGTCGGGCGGTATGAATTCAAAGTACACGCCTGGCGTTCGTTGGGCAACCGGCGGCCGGCCACACAGCCGCCGGCCGGACTCACCATGGGCCGGGCTTGGTGGCCTTTCCGCAGGTCAACGGTAGCTGGTGGTGGCGCAGGTCGGTGGCGGTGAGCTGGTACCACCAGTGGGAGCCGGCACCGGCGGACGGGTCGCCGTTGAGCTTGCCGGCGGGGTAGCCCTTGGTCGGGTTGACCAGCCCTATCGGTAATCGAAGGCGCATCTGCTTGATCGGGAATTCCAGGTCGCTGTCGTTGCTGATCACGACGGCGGCGTCGACCTTGCCGTCCATCACGTCGATCAGCAGGTGCGAGGCCACGTTCACGTCGGAGCCCTTCTCTTCGCGGCGGGCGACGCGGGCGAGGAAGACGGCCTGCGGCTCGGGTTGCTGTGCACCGTTCTGGATCATGATCGGCCACCCGGGGTGGACGATCTTCGGACGTCCGCGGCGTCCCTCCACCGCGAGAGGGTTGACGGCGGTTCGGGTCACGTACACGCCCATGGCCAGTTCGTCGATGGAACCGTTGGCCTGCAAGGCCCGCAGGTAGACATCCTGCTCCTGGGCGCCGACCGGGTTGTCCGTGCCGCCGATGCGCGCGGTGCAGTAGACCACCCGTTCCACAGTTGAGTTCGCCCACGAGGACTTGCCCAGCAGATGGACGGCCAACGCGCGTAGGTCCAGCCACCGCCAGCCGCTGGTCCCCTTGCCACAGATGCCGCGAGCACCGTAGTAGAGGTTGAACCCGTCGATGTACACCCCTACTCGCATCGGCCCACCCTAAACAGCTTCGTCGGGCACGCTCGCCAGGTAGCGCCGGCAGCGGCGATGCCCCCG
>DATDBV010000180.1:0-2969 GCA_036524715.1 Nakamurella sp.
CCGCACGGTGGCCAGGGCCACGGCGTCCCACTCCTGCTCGTCGGTGGGCAGCCGATCCAGGGTATCGAGGACGCCATGCAGGAATCGGCCGCAGTCCTCGGTGACCCCGAGGAATCGGGAGCCGCCGCCGAGGATGCCGGCCGCCAACGCCCCCTGGACGGAATCTGGCGCGGACAGGAAGGTCAACCGCGCGGCGATCGCCGTGGGTGTGAAGCCGTGGTCGGCCAGGGCGGCCAGCACGGCTTCGAACAAACGGGTCTCGCCAGGCGAGGGCTCGCGTTGGCTCGCCAGCCGGAAGGCAAGCTCGCCGAAGCCGACCCTGCCCATCACATCGTCGGCCAGATCCTGGCCGAGCAGGGTGATGCGGTGCCGGTTGCTGGCACCCAGCGCCGTGGGATAGGCCGGCCGCAAGATCATCTCGCCCGTGCGGTCAGTCATCGGCCCCTCGGCGAGTGTGCAGCCAGTCGCGGATTTGGGCACCGTGCTCGTCCAGGGCCGGCGGGGGCAGGCGGTAGCCGAGCGGGGTGGCCGACAGCCGGATGGGATTGCGGACGGACGGGACCCGGTCGTCGCCGACTTCGACCACCGGCTCCAGACCCAACGATTCGGCGAGTTCGACGCCCCCCTGCACGGTGTTGATCGGTCCCGACGGTAGGCCCGCCTCGGTGAGGATGCCGAACCAGTCCTGCGCGCTCTTGGTGGACAACGCCTCCAGCAGCAGCGGCCGGAGTTCCGCCCGCCCGTTGTTCCGCTTGCCGACCGTGTCGAACCGCTCGTCGTCGGCCAGTTCGGGCCGGCCGATCGCGGCCGCGAGGCGGCGGAACTGGCCGTCGTTGCCGGCGACCACGATCAGCTCACCGTCGCCGGTCGGCAACGGTTCGTACGGGAACAGGCTCAGGTGCGCATTTCCCATCCGGGTCGGTACGACGCCGCCGGCCACGTAAGCGGAGGTCTGGTTGACCAGTGCGGACAGGGCGCTGGACAGCAGGTTCGTCTCGACGTGTTGGCCTTCGCCGGTACGGTCGCGATGGTGCAGCGCGGCGAGAATGCCGATGACGGAGTGCATCCCGGTCATCACGTCGAAGACGGAGACGCCGGAGCGGAAGGGGGGTCCGTCGGGTGCACCGGTCAGGCTCATCAGTCCGGACATGCCCTGCACCAGCAGGTCGTAGCCCGGCAGGCTCGCTCCCTTGTCGGCACCGAAACCGCTGATGGAGCAATAGATCACGCTTTTGTTGCGGCCCCGGACCGAGTCGTGGTCCAGCCCGAACCGGCTCAGGCCACCGGGTTTGAAGTTCTGGATGAACACGTCCGCGCGAGCGGACAGTTCGTGGGCCAATGCGCGGTCGCCCTCGTCGGTCAGGTCGAGCACGACCGAGCGCTTGTTGCGGTTGACTCCCAGGTAATAGGTGCCAACGTCACCTCGGGTGGGCGGCACCCAACCCCGGGTGTCGTCACCGCCCGGGCTCTCCACCTTGACGACGTCGGCGCCCAGGTCGGCCAACAGCATGGTCGCGTACGGCCCGGCGAGGACCCGGGAGAAGTCGGCGACCAGGATGCCGGACAGCGGACCGCGAGCACCTTGCGCAGGAGGCGAGTCCACGCTGCCACTTCCTGATCTGCCGTAGAGCGGACGACTGTCCGCCAACGAATCTGCCGCACCTGCCGAGCGCTGTCAAGACATCGTCGGGCGGGTTCGTCCGCCTGCATTCGGTGCGTTGATCCGTTGACCGGACACTCGTCCGTCCAGCGATCAGGAGGCTGGGCGAGTGGCGTGCGGCAGGTCGTCCCGACGGGCGAAGTCGGCGCTGATCTCACCCGCCGTGGTCAGCAGCAGCGGCAGGTGCTCCTGGATCAGCCGCTGCACACTGGTCTCCGCGGCGTGCGCGTTGACGTTGAGCGCGGCGATGACCCGGCCCGATCCGTCCCGCAGTGGTGCGGCCACGGACCGGATCCCCAGGGCCAGCTGCTCGTCGGTCAGCGCCCAGCCCTGGGCCCTGACCGCGCGAAGCTCGGCGTCACGCTCCGCCGGATCGGGCCGCCAGCGCGGTGACACCCCGGACCGGGAGGGCTCGGCCAGGATGCGGTCGACCTCGTCCCGCGAAAGCGCCGCCAGCAGGACCTTTCCCAGGGAGGTGGGCAAAGCCGGGAACCTGGTGCCGATGTCGACGGCGAGCGTGACGATCTTGGGCACGGACACCCGGGCCACATAGACGATGTCCGAACCGTCCAGCTGGGCGATCGACGACGACTCGTTGGTTCGGGCGACCAGGCGTTCCATGTGCGGCCGGGCGATGTCCCACAGTCCCATCGACCGCACGTAGGCGATGCCGAGTTCGAGCACCCGGGGCGTCAGCGCGAATCCGCCGGTGGCGGACCGAACGTAGCCGAGCTCGGCCAGGGTCAGCAGGATCCGCCGGGCGGTCGGCCGGGCCAGGCCGGTCGCGGCCGCGACGTCGGCGAGCGACATCACCGGCCGCGCCGGCTCGAACGCGGCGATCACCTCGAGGCCTCTGGCGAGAGCCTCGATGAAGTCGGGGCCGGTGCCTTCGCGAGGAATCTGGCACCTCCTCGACACTGACGGAACCATCCACCCGTAGTGTCCGCAGAGCGGACACTTCGAGTGGAGTCTATGACCAGGGTCCGGTCAGGGCAGCATCCAGGCGAGCACGTTGCTCTGCAGGTAGACCAGGATGCACATGACCAGCAGCAGGCCGACGCTCCACTTCAGGACGCGGCGCAGGATGTCCGATTCCCGGCCGAGCAGGCCGACCGCGGTGGCCGCGATGGTCAGGTTCTGCGGGCTGATCATCTTGCCGACCACCCCACCGGAGGTGTTCGCGGCGACCAGCAGCGTCGGGTCCAGCCCGGCCTTCTCCGCGGCGGACTGCTGCAGGGTGGCGAACAGCGCGTTCGCGCTGGTGTCCGACCCGGTCACGGCGGTGCCCACCCAGCCCAGGATCGGCGAG
>DATDBV010000181.1:0-3280 GCA_036524715.1 Nakamurella sp.
TTCTGCGGCGACGGCTCCACCTCGCGGGCCGATTTCCACGAGGCGTTGAGCATGTCCAGCGTGCTGGACCTGCCGAACGTGTTCGTCATCGAGAACAATCAGTTCGCCTACTCCACGCCGATCCGCATGCAGTCCAAGTCCACGAACTTCTCGGACAAGGCCAAGGCGTACGGAATTCCCGGTGTCACCGTCGACGGCACCGACGTGCTCGCCGTGCACGACGCGGTCGCCGAGGGCGTGGCCCGGGCGCGGGCCGGGAATGGGCCCTCGATCGTGGAGGGCGTCACCATGCGCATGCACGGGCACGCCGAGCACGACCCGGCGGACTACGTCCCGAAGGAAATGTACGAGGAATGGTCGAAGAAGGATCCGGTCGACCTGTTCGAGAAGCGGTTGGTCGAGGCAGGTGTCATCGACGAGGCCACTGCCGAGGACACCAGGAAGCAAGCTCGGCAGGCGGCCATCGATGCACGCAAGAAGGCGCTCGCCGACCCGATGCCGGAGCCGAGCAATATCGAGGAGGGCATTTATGCCGACTGACGTGGCTCTGGATGGCCCAGCGGCTCCGGCCATCCTCAATCCCAGTGCCGGACCCAAGGACAGCGGCCAGGCGACCTACCTGGAGGCGGTTGCGCTCGCCCTCGACCACGAGATGGCACGAGACCCGGACACGTTCATCATCGGCGAGGATGTCGGACAGTACGGCGGCGCCTTCAAGGTGACCAAGGGGTTCCTGGACAAGTACGGCCCCCGACGGGTGGTCGACACGCCGATCGCCGAGACGGGTTTCACCGGGTTGGCGGCCGGGGCGGCACTGGTCGGGCTGCGTCCGATCGTGGAGTTCCAGTTCGCGGACTTCATCTCCTGCGCGTTCGACCCGATCATCAATGTGCTCGCCCGGCACCATTGGCGCACCGGCGACCCGATGCCGGTGACCATGCGGGCGCCGTTCGGCGGCCGGCTGCGGGCCGGCCCCACCCACTCGCAGAGCGTGGAAAGCTACTTCGCGCACGTGCCGGGGCTGAAGATCGTCATGCCGGGTACTCCGCAGGACGCGGCCGGGCTGCTCATCTCCTCGATCCGGGACAACAACCCGACCCTGTACCTGGAGAACAAGTACCTGTACCGGCGGCTCAAGGCGGCCGGGCCGCTGTCCATGGACCCGATCCCACTCGGCGTGGCCAACGTGGTGCGGCAGGGCCGGGACATCACGCTGGTCACCTACTCGGCCGGCGTGCACCAGGGCCTGGAGATCGCCGACGAGCTGGACAAGGAGGGCATCTCGGTCGAGGTGATCGACGTGCGGACCCTCGTCCCACTGGACGTGGAGACCATCGTCAACTCGGTCCGCAAGACCTCCCGCGCGGTGGTGCTGCACGAGGCCGCCAAGCGGATGGGCTACGGCGCCGAGATCGCCGCCACCATCCAGGAGGAGGCCTTCTGGTACCTGGATCAGCCGGTGGCTCGGATCGGCGCCAAGAACACGCCGACGCCGACCAGCCCGCCGCTGGAGGACGCGGTCATCCCGCAGCCGGCCGAGATCGCGGACGTCATCCGCGCGGTCGCCCGCGCCTGACCCGGATCTGTTGCACCACAGTTCATTTGTCGCCGGCGCGACGGGTCTGGTAGGCCCGTCGTCGGCTTGATCTTTCGGAAGGAACAACTGACGTGGCCGACTACGACATCGTGGTTCTCGGTGGCGGTCCCGGCGGGTACGCCGCCGCGCTGTACGCGGCCTCCGCCGGCCTGTCGGTGGCGCTGGTCGAGAAGGAGAAGGTGGGCGGCACCTGCCTGCACCGGGGCTGCATCCCGGCCAAGGCGCTGCTGCACGCCGCCGAGGTGTTCCGCACCGTCGGGCACGCCGCGTCGCACGGGGTGAAGCTGCCCGATGGCTTCGTGGCCGAGCCGGACTGGCCGGCCGCGAACGTTCGGAAGGCGGGCATCGTCAAGCAGTTGTACGGCGGCCTGTCCGGCCTGCTCAAGCGGCGCAAGGTGCAGGTCGTCATCGGCGAGGGCAGGTTGACCGCGGACGGCTCGGTCTCGGTCGACGGGCAGACCCTCAAGGGCAGGGCGACGATCCTGTGCACCGGTTCGGTGCCCCGGGCCATCCCCGGGATGGACGTGGACGGCGAGCGGGTGATCACGTCCGACCACGCCACCAACAGCACGGCGGACAAGCTGCCGGAGCGGGCCGCGGTGATCGGCGGTGGTGTCATCGGGGCCGAGTTCGCGTCCGTCTACACCGATCTCGGGGTGGACACCACGCTGCTGGAGGCGATGGACGACGGCGTGCTGCCGATCGGGCCGGACCGCGACGTGGCCAATGTGCTGGCCAAGTCCCTGGCCAAGCGCGGCACGAAGATCCACGCGCAGGCCCGGGTCGGCAACCTGGAACGCACCCAGAACGGTGTGCTGGTGCCGTTCGAGACCCCCAAGGGCAGCGAGAAGATCGAGGTTGACCAGGTTCTCGTGTCGATCGGGCGGCGCCCGGTGACCGAGAACTGCGGCGCCGAGGCGGCCGGGGTGAAGATCACCGACCGTGGCTTCTTCGAGGTGGACACGAACACCATGCTGACCTCGCGGCCGGGGGTCTACGCGATCGGCGACAGCGTGCCCACACCGGGTCTGGCGCATATCGCCTACGCCGAGGCGGTGCTAGCGGTCGACCACTTCCTGGGGGAGAACCCCGTTCCGGTCGACTACACCAACGTGCCATGGGTCGTCTACACCCACCCCGAGGTCGCCTGGTCCGGGTTGACCGAGGCACAGGCCCGGGAGGCCGGTCACGACGTCGTCGTGCACAAGCACTCCTTCGCCGGCAACGGCCGGGCGATGATCCTGGGCGAGACCGACGGCCTGGTCAAGATCGTCGCGGCCAAGGACGGGCCGGTGCTCGGCATGCACCTGGTCGGCCCGTGGGCCAGCGAGCTGATGCACGAGGGCTACCTGGCGGTCAACTGGGAGGCGCTGCCCAGCGACGTCGGCCGGCTGATCCACGCCCATCCGAGCCTGTCCGAGGCGATCGGCGAGACCATGATCACCTTCTCCGGCCGCTCGCTGCACGGCTGAGCCCACTACCCGAAACCCGAAGACCAGGAGACGTTGGATGTCCGACGAATGGTTCGTCACGATGCCCAAGCTGGGCGAGACCGTCACCGAGGGCGAGCTGACCACCTGGCTCAAGAACGTCGGCGACCCGATTGCCTTCGACGACCCGCTGTTCGAGGTGTCCACGGACAAGGTCGATTCCGAGATCCCCAGCCCGTACGACGGGGTGCTG
>DATDBV010000182.1:0-11983 GCA_036524715.1 Nakamurella sp.
GGCCATCATCGCCAAGAAGTCGCAGCTCCCGGTGATCGCGGACATTCATTTCCAGCCGAAGTACGTCTTCGCGGCCATCGACGCCGGGTGTGCGGCGGTTCGGGTCAATCCGGGAAACATCAAGGCGTTCGACGACAAGGTCGGTGAGATCGCCCGCGCGGCGAAGGCTGCCGGCACCCCGATCCGGATCGGCGTCAACGCCGGGTCGCTGGACAAGCGGTTGCTGGCGAAGTACGGCAAGGCCACCCCGGAGGCGCTGGTGGAATCCGCGTTGTGGGAATGCTCGCTGTTCGAGGAACACGACTTCACCGACATCAAGATCTCGGTGAAGCACAACGACCCGGTGATCATGGTCCGGGCGTACGAACTGCTGGCGCAGCAGTGCGACTACCCGCTGCACCTGGGCGTCACCGAGGCCGGGCCCGCGTTCCAGGGGACCATCAAGTCCGCGGTCGCGTTCGGTGCGCTGCTGTCCCAGGGCATCGGCGACACCATCCGGGTCTCGCTGTCCGCGCCGCCGGCCGAGGAGGTCAAGGTCGGCCTGCAGATCCTGGAGTCGCTGAACCTGCGCGAACGTGGCCTGGAGATCGTGTCCTGCCCGTCCTGCGGTCGCGCCCAGGTGGACGTCTACACGCTGGCCGAGCAGGTCACCGCCGGGCTGGAGGGCATGGACGTGCCGCTGCGGGTGGCGGTGATGGGCTGCGTGGTGAACGGTCCGGGGGAGGCCAGAGAGGCCGACCTGGGGGTGGCGTCCGGCAACGGCAAGGGGCAGATCTTCGTCAAGGGCGAGGTGATCAAGACGGTCCCGGAGTCGCAGATCGTGGAGACGCTGATCGAGGAGGCCATGCGGATCGCCGACGACCTGCGGGCCGCCGGGGTGGCCTCGGGCGAGCCGACAGTGGTCAACGTCTGACCCCGGCTCGCCTGCCGCACCACCGGATCCGGGTCGGAGCGTGGCATTCTTGCCCTACTCGACTCAACCGGCGCCGGACCAGCGAGGCCACGCATGCTCACCGCGAGTTTTTCCAGGGTGCTCGGCCCTGGGCACGCTGCGCAGGTGTCCCGGGTGCTGACCGCCGATCCGTTGTCCTCGTGCATGGTCGCCGCCCGGTTCGAGCAGGTCGGCATGAACGAGGCGGCCATGGGTGGGCAGTTCTGGGGCATCGGCGGCGGCCGGGACGGCCTGCTGTTCGCCGGCGCGTCGATGGTGCCGCTGGCCGGCGCCGCGTCCGCGATGCGGACGTTCGCCCACACGGCGGCCCGACGTGGCCGCAAGTGCGCCACCATTCTCGGACCGGCCGACCGGGTGCTGCCGTTCTGGGAGCGGCTGGAACCGCGGTGGGGCCCGGCCCGCGAGCTGCGCCCCGACCAGCCGCTGATGGCCTGCCCCACCGATCCGCTCGGTCCCACCGACCCGCACGTCCGGCTGGTCCGGCCGCACCAACTGGAGAGTTACTACCCGGCCGCGGTAGCCATGTTCACCGAAGAGGTGGGTGTCGATCCCCGCGGCGGCGACAACGGGCGCAGCTACCACGCCCGGATCTCCGAATTGATCGGCGCCGGACGGGCCTACGCCCGGTTCGACGGGGACACGGTGATGTTCAAGGCAGAGCTCGGGTCGCTCTCCCGTTCGGTCGCGCTCATCCAGGGCGTCTGGGTGCACCCGCAGCTGCGCGGCCGCGGGTTGGCCGCGCCCGCGATGGCCTCGGTCGTCCGGTCCATCCAGGCGGACCTGCACCGAATGCCGAGCCTGTACGTCAACAACTTCAACATTCCGGCCCGCCGGACCTACGAGCGGATCGGGTTCCGGCAGGTCGGGACGTTCGCCTCGGTGCTGTTCTAGCTGACCCCGATCACCCGGTGCTCGACGTCCGAGCCGCGGGCGATCAGCACGTCGCCGACCATCGACGGCGGGAAGAGGCCGTGCTCGACCAGGCCAGGGGCCGCGCTGAGCCTCGCCGACAGCGCCGCGGGGTCGGACAGGTCGCCGTGATAGTCGCCGATGACGCCGCCGTCCGGGCTGCGCGGAACGTCGCGCAGGACCACGTGCGCAAGTTCGCGCAGGGTCGCGGCCAGCCCGTACTCCAGCAGTTCGACCGGCACCGACCCGTGCAGCGCGTCCACCGGCTTGCTCGAGTCGGCGATCACCACGAACCGATCGGCGGCGTTGGCGACGACCTTTTCCCGGGTGTGCGCCGCGCCGCCGCCCTTGATCAGCCAGCCGTCGGGGGCGACCTGGTCCGCTCCGTCGATGGCGATGTCGAACCGGTCAACCTCGCTGAAATCCAGCACCAGCAGGCCGAGGGCGGTCGCGGCGTCCGCCGTCCGCGGCGAGGTGGCCACGCAGCGGATGTCCAGGTGCCCGGCGGCGAGCGCCGGGAGCAGGTAGGCGACGGTCGATCCGGTGCCCAGGCCGACCGTCATACCGTCCGTCACGAAGGCGACGGCGGCCTCCGCGGCGATCCGCTTCTCGTCCTCGCTGGTCATCTGTCGTCCTCCGGGGTGGCCGGTCGCTCGGCCGGGCGCCGGCGCAGTGGTGATCGTCGTTTGGGTCGGGTCAGTTGTCGTCCATGGAGGCTACGCGGCGTCGCGGGTGCGGCGATTGCGGAGTCAGGTCGCCCCACGTCGACCTGCCGACAGGTGTCAATGAGTTCCTACCCGCGGGACATCTCGTCGATGCAGACGGTGACGGCGAGGATGAACGATTGGTTCTCGTCCGCGCCGATTTCCACCCCATAGGTGTCACGGACCCGGAACCACTTGCGCGAGATGGTCGCGATGGTGTTTCCGTCCCGTTCGATTTCGTACTCGTGGTCGACGAAATTGCCGTGGGCGTGCAACTTCTCGCCGTTGTCCGGGTCGATGGTGTAGCGGTCCCGGATGCCCAGCATCGCCTTGTGCACGGTGGCCGACGTGCCGGCCCACTCGATCTTCATCTTGTCCCGGACGGACAGCTTGCGTTCCTGGATCTTGGCCAGCTCGCCGCCGGCGTTGTCCTCGAGCAGGAAGGTGTCGCGGAAGCGAATCGCCTTCCCGTTGACCTTGTACACCTTCTCGCCCTGCTCGTTCTCGATCCAGAAGTCGTCGCCGATGGCGAGCAGCTTCTCGCGCATCTGATAGCGGCGGGGCGGGGGGCCGTCGGGGTGGTGGCGGAAGAGTCCCATGGCGACGATCATGCGCCGCCGGGCGCCCCGCCGCGCCGCCCGACCAGGGTGAATCCTCACCGCGAGTGCGGCACAGGTGACCCGTTCGGCCGTCACGCGATCGGTGGCCGTCACCGTATGGTCGAATGCGCAGGCGTGCGGGGGTGCACGCGGTCGCCCGGCTCAACGGCGAACCGGACGAAGACACGGGAGGGGCATGTTTTGCCTGCGTTGATTGCGGGTCGCTCGGCGCACCGCGGATATCGGCACGAGGCGGTCTACTACCGGGGTGAAGGCGAATTCCTGGATTTGGTTGCGCCCTTCATCCGGGACGGGGTGCAGGCCGGGCAGCCGGTCATGGTGGCCGTCATCGGTCCACGGCTGACCGCGCTGCGGGCCGCCCTGGGTCCGCTGGCCGACGCCGTCGAGTTCGTGGACATGTCCGACCTCGGCCGCAACCCAGCCCGGATCATCCCCGCCTGGCGGGACTTCCTGACCCGGCACCGCGATGCCGGACCGGTCCGCGGGGTGGGTGAGCCGATCTGGGCCGGCCGCCGGGCGGTGGAGGTCGAGGAATGCCAGTTCCACGAGTCGCTGCTGAACCTGGCGATCGCGCCGGGCACGCCCTTCTGGTTGCTGTGCCCGTACGACCTCGCCGCTCTGGACGGGGCGGTCGTCGCGGAGGCGGCGCGCAGCCATCCGGTCATCGTCGAGCCGAAGGTGTACCGGGGCAGCGTCTCCTACGGGGGCGCCTATCACGCGGCCGAGCTGTTCGGCCGGTCGCTGCCGGCACCTGCCGAGCCGGTCCGGCACCTGATGGTGGACCCGGCCGCCGGACATCACGTCTCGGACTGGGTGCGCCGCTGGGCCGAGGCCTCCGGGGTTCCGCGTCGGCGGGCCGCCGGGCTGGCCGCCGCGGTCCGCGGGCTCGCTCAGGCCGGGGACGCCCACACCGGCCGGGACCAGATGCTGCAGCTGTGGCAGCAGGGCAGCGACCTGGTGTGCCAGCTGCACGATCCGACCCAGGTGGGGGACCCGATGATCGGGCGTCGCCCGCCGGGCCAGGACAATTCGCGTGGCCAGGCCCTGCTCGCCGCCCATGCCGTGTGCGACCTGGTGCAGGTCCGGTCCAACGAGGCCGGCACCACGGTGCGGGTGCACACCTGGCTGTGAGTCCGTCCCGTCGGGGATGTCCCGTCGGGGATGTCCTGTCGGGGATGTCGCAGCGGTCCGGCCGGCGCCGGCTAGGGATACTGGAGCCCATGACGGGGCGGCGAATCACCAGGCGGCCGCACCGGGGCACCCATTCGTGGGGCCCGTGGCCGGTGCTGGTGGTCGTCGTGGTGCTCACCCTGCTGGCCGCGTGTTCGTCCGACCCGAAACAGGACGATCCGGGTCCCGGCGAGCGGATTGCCGCGTTCATCGACGCCTGGCAGCAGTTCGACGTCGACGCCGCCGCGGACATCACAACCAGTCCGTCCGCGGCCGCGGTCATGCTCGACGAGGTCACCGGGGATCTGCGCCCCGACCGGCTGACCATCACCGCGGGCGACGTCACCCGCAGCGGGGCCACCGAGGCCAGCTCCACGGTCACCTACACGTGGGTGCTGCCCGCCGGCACCTGGACCTACCCGGCGACCTGGACCTGGAAGAAGGACCGCGACTGGGAACTGGTCTGGTCGCCGGCGGTGATCCATCCGAAGTTGGGTGAACGGCAGACCCTGGCGGCGCGGACGAGCCCGACCGAACCGGGCGTGCTGGTCGACCGCAACAACAACCAGATCGTCCAGCCGGTCACCGTGTACTCGGTGGTGCTGCTGCCGGCCAAGACCCCCGACGTCCCGGCGGCGGCCGCCGCGTTGGCGCCCGTTCTCGCGCCGATCGACCCGACCGTCACCCCCGACGGCATCGTCGCCGGCGCTGCGCAGGCACAGGCACAGGCGACCGTGGCGACGTCATCCTCGTCCGGCTCTTCGCCATCGAGCGACGATGCGGTGCCGCCCGCGGACCCGTCGAGCATCGGGTACACGGTGACGAACCTGCGCGAGGCCGACTTCCAGCAGGTCAAACCGCAACTGGAGGCGATCGCGGGACTGAGCTTCCCGTCGCAGGTGCGCAACCTGCCCCCTACGCGAGACTTCGCCAAGGCCGTCCTGGCCCAGGTCGACCCGATCGCCGCTCCGCTGATGCGCGGCACCGACGGTTGGTCGGTGGTCATCGTGGACAGCACCGGGGGCGTCCTGGACACCCTGGACGACCACCCGGCGGTCGCCGGGCAGCGGGTCACCCTGACCCTTGACTCCGGCATCCAGCAGGCCGCCGAGGCGGCCATCGCCGACCAGGACAAGCCCGCCGTGATGCTGGTCATGCAGCCGTCCACCGGTGAGCTCCTGGCGATCGCCCAGAACGCCGCGGCCAACGCGCAGGGCACCCCGGCGTTGACCGGGCAGTACCCGCCCGGCTCCACCTTCAAGATGGTCACCGCGAACGCCGGACTCGAACGTGGTCTGATCGCGCCCGGGCAGCCAACCGACTGTCCCGGGGTTTTCACGATCGGCGGCCGGGCCATCCACAATTCGCACGACTTCGCCCTCGGCACGGTCGATTCGACCCTCGCCTTCGCACGGTCGTGCAACACCACGTTCGCAAACCTGGCGACCCAGATGCCCGCCGACGCGCTCCCCGCCGCCGCCGCCGGCTTCGGCGTCGGTCTCGACTTCGTCATGCAGGGTGCCGTCACCCTGACCGGAAAGGTGCCCGACGCCGACTCGGCGGTCCAGCGTGCGGAGAACGGATTCGGTCAGGGCCAGGTGCTGGTTTCGCCGTTCGGTGCGGTGCTGATGGCCGCCACCGCCCAACGTGGGGACATGCCGATGCCGACCCTGATCAGGGGGACAACGACCACGGTGGACCGGCCGGCGCCGGCCCGGCCGGCACCGGCGGTGCAGGGCCTGCAGACGTACATGCGGGCCGTGGTGACCGAAGGGACCGGCGCCGGCCTTGGGACGTTCGGCGACGTGTACGCCAAGACCGGAACCGCTGAATTCACCGGCGACGACGGCGCCACGCACGCACACGCCTGGACCGTGGGGTACCTCGGTGACCTGGCCTTCGCCGCGTTGATCGTTGGTGGCGAGGACTCGATCACCACCAACGCGGTGGTGGCGAGGCTGCTGGCGGCGGTCACGAACTGACCGGTCCGTAGTCTCGACGGCATGTTGCGCACCGTCCTGCAGCCAAGCCGCCCGACGCCGATCCGGACGGTTCCGGCCTCTATCGTCCGACCCGAGTACGTCGGTCGGGACAAGCCGACCCCCAACGACGACCCCTGGGTGCAGCCGCCGGAGATCATCGAGAAGATGCGGGTCGCCGGTCGGTTGGCGGCGCGGGCGATGGCACAGGGGTCGAAACTGGTGCAGCCCGGCGTGACCACCGACGCCGTCGACGCGGCGGTGCACGAGTACCTGTGCGACCACGGCGCGTACCCATCGACCCTGGGCTACAAGCACTTTCCCAAGTCCTGCTGCACGTCGCTGAACGAGGTGATCTGCCACGGCATCCCCGACACCACCGTCATCGAGGACGGCGACATCGTCAACATCGACGTCACCGCCTATATCGACGGGGTGCACGGCGACACCAACGCCACCTACCTGGCCGGTGACGTCGGCGAGGAGAACCGGTTGCTGGTGGAGCGGACCGAGGAGGCGCTGCGCCGGGCGATCAAGGCGGTCGCCCCCGGCCGGCAGCTCAACGTCATCGGGCGGGTCATCGAGTCCTACGCCAAGCGCTTCGGCTACGGGGTGGTCCGCGACTACACCGGGCACGGCATCGGCCGCACGTTCCATTCCGGGCTGGTCGTCCTGCACTACGACGAACCGAGCGTGACCACGGTCCTGGAGAAGGGGATGACGTTCACCATCGAGCCGATGATCACGCTCGGCGGCATCGAGTGGGATCTGTGGGACGACGGGTGGACGGTCACCACCAAGGACAAGTCGTGGACCGCGCAGTTCGAACACACCCTGGTGGTCACCGACGCCGGCGCGGAGATCCTCACGCTGCCCTGACACGGCCGGCGGGGCGGCGGCGGCGTTTCTTTGGTTGTCCTATGACCGTTAGTTTCGCAACGCAGACATCTGGCGGCGGGCGGAGCAGGCTCTAATTCAGAGCGGTTCGGACGCCCCGATCGCCACAAGTGAATCACCGCCGGTCGACACGCCGTTCGACCTCGGCACCTGCTGAAGAACCCCGGGACGCACGCCGCGCACCGGGGTTCTCGCCTGTCCGGCCCGTCCGCCCGAACGCGCTGGTTAGGATTCGCCGGTGACGCCCCCGACCTCCGCCGCGCCGCCCACCGGGTCGATGCCGACGCTGGAGGTACGGATGCTCGGGCCGCTGGAGCTCCGGGTGGACGGGACCGCGCTGCCGTTGCCCGGTGGCAAGCCCCGGGCGCTGCTGGCGGCCATGCTGATCAGCCGGAATCGGGTGGTGCCGGCCGACTCGCTGGCCGACGCGATCTGGGACGGCGACGTCCCGGCCAGTTTCCTGGCCACCATGCAGGTGCACGTGTCCGCCCTGCGGCGGGCGCTGCGTCCGCTGTCCGACGCCGGATTGCTCACCGTCATCACCCAGTCGCCCGGCTACCGCGTCGTCGTCGACGAAGCCCTGGTCGACCTCGGTCGGTTCGGTCGGTGGGCCCGTGCGGGCAACGAGCTGCTCGCCGCCCAGCGGTATGCCGAGGCCGCGGACCGCCTCCGGGCGGCCCTGGCCGAATGGACCGGGCCGGCGCTGGCCGACCTGCGCGGGTTCCGCTTCGCCGACGACTTCGCCGCCGCGGTGGAGGAGGAGCGGCTCGTCGCGCTGCAGGCGCGGATCGAGGCCGATCTGGCGTCGGGGATGGCGTCCGCGGTGATCGGCGAGCTGGTGACGCTCACCGGGCAGTACCCGCTGCGGGAACCGTTCTGGATCCAGCTGATCACCGCGCTGTACCGGTCCGACCGGCAGGCGGACGCGCTGGACGCGGCGCGGCGCATCCGGGAGTTGCTCGATGACGAGCTCGGGATCGACCCGAGTCCGGCGCTGCGCGAGCTCGAGCGAAAGGTCCTGCGGCAGGAAGTCCCGGCGTCGGCCGCCCCCACCCCGGCGCCGTCGATGCAGCGGACGGTGGCCGAGACCGCGGTCGTGCTGTCCCGGGCCCGGGTCCGGCTGCCATCCGGGGAGTCGCTGCCGGTGCCCGGCCGCGGCCTGCGGCTGGGCCGGATGGACGACAACGACCTGGTGGTCGCCGGGGAAAAGGTCAGCCGGTACCACGCCGTGATTGCCGAGACCGCGAACGGCTTCACGGTGACCGACCTGCGGTCGACCAACGGCACCCACGTCAACGACGAGCGGGTGCTGGACAGCCACCTGCTGCGCGACGGCGACCGGATCCGAATCGGCGGCACCGAACTCGTCTTCGGTGTCGACCCGGTGACCTGACGATCGCCTTCACCGGCCGGCCCCGCTTGCTGTTGATCATGGCGCGCTGCCGGCGACACACCGACGCTGTCCGCGACACGCCGGTGCGGGCACGGCAGCGCGCCATGATCAACTTCGGCTGTGGGGTGCGTGGGGCGTGGGGCGCGTGGGCGCTGTGGGCGATGTGGGCGCGTGTGATGCGTGTGGGCTGGGGGCCGGGGATTGCCGGTCAGCCGGTGGGCTTGGGCAACGCGAGCAAGGCGTTCTCCACCACTTCGGAGAGGGCGGGGTGGATCCAGTACTGACCGCGGGCCACGTCGTGGGCCCGCTGCCCGAACGACATCGCCTGCACCAGCGGCTGTATCACCGTTGCCGCCTCCGGCCCGATCAGGTGCGCGCCGAGCAGCAGGCTGGTCTTCGGGTCGGCCAACACCTTGGCGAACCCGGTTGTGTCCTCCCGCGCCCAGCCGGCCGCGGTGCCGCCATAGTCTCGCCGACCCACGACGTGCTCGACCCCCTGCTCCCGCGCCTGCCGTTCGGTCAACCCGACCGAGGCGATCTGTGGCTCGGTGAACACCGCAGCCGGCACGAAGCGGTGGTCGACGGTGATCCGATCGTCGGAATGCGTCAGGTTGTGCCGCACCACCCGGGCCTCGTGGTTGGCCACGTGCTTGAGCGCGTAGGGCGAGCTCAGGTCCCCCAGCGCGAAGATGCCCGGGACGACGGTCTGCTGGTACTCGTCAACGATCACCCGATGCTTGGAGTCGACGGTGACCCCGGTGGCGGGCAGGTCCAGCAGATCCGAATTGGGTCGCCGCCCGGTAGCCAGCAGCAGGATGTCGGCGTCGACGGTCGTCTCGCCGTACGGGCCCTCCAGGAAGACCCGGATGCCGTCCGGGCCCAGCGGCTTGACCCCGCAGATCTCGGTGTCCCGCCGCAGGTCGTACCGACCCAGCACGTGGCCGGTGAAGGTGGACGCGACGTCGTCGTCGTGGTGGCGCAGCAACCGGGATCCACGGACCACCTGGGTCACCCGGGTGCCGAACGAGTCGAAGACGTGGGCGAACTCGGCGGCGATGTACCCGCCGCCGACCACCACGATCCGCTCGGGCCGCTCGCCGATGCGCATGATCGTGTCGGACGTGTGCACCACTCCGTCGCCGACGACGTCCTCGTCCAGGCCCGGGATGTCCGGGATCACCGGACGTCCGCCGGCGGCCAGCACGAACCGGTCCGCGGTGAATTCCGTCCGGCCACCCGCGCTCAGGTCGACGACCATCTTCTTGAACCCGGTGAACCGGGCGGTGCCCAGGAACATGTCCAGATTCGGCCACTTCTCGCCCTGGCGGAACTGCAGCCCGTGTGCCGAGATCTCATCCGTCCGGGCGAAGATCCGGTCCCGCAGCAACGGCCAGTCGACCGGGGCGACCGTGGCCGTCAAACCCAGCCGGCCGGCCCGGGCGATCGCATCGGCCAGGTCCGCCGGGTACACGAAACTCTTCGTCGGAATGCAGCCGACGTTCAGGCAGGTGCCGCCGAACGCGCCGAATTCGACCAGAGCGACCCGCTGATCCCGAAATTCCCGACCGAGAACGGTGTTGCCCGAACCCGAACCCACGACAACCAGATCGAAATGCATGCGGCAAGGCTACGACGCCCCCGCGGCGGCAAGTCGGGAGGTTGTCCGACGCTGTCAGTACGAGAACACCGGAGTGATCATCGCCCGAGCCAGGGTGTGGAACGCAAGGTTGAAGGAAATCACGGTGGCGCCGGCGCTCTCGTCCGGCCCGAGCCTGGGCACGTCGACTGCGTGCACGACGAAAAAGTACCGGTGCACCTGGTCGCCCTGCGGTGGTACCGGCCCGTCGTAACCGACGGTCCCGAAGTCGTTGCGCACATGGAACGCGCCGTCGGGCAGCGAACCGCCGACGCTGCCCGCGCCCCGGGCCAGTTCGGTGACGGTCGCCGGGAGGTCGACGACCGTCCAGTGCCAGAAGCCCGACGGGGTCGGCGCGTCGGGATCGAAGCAGCTCACCACGAACGACTGGGTGTCCGCCGGGAAGCCGGACCAGGCCAGCGCGGGGGAGAGGTTGTCTCCGCCCGGGTCGTCCGGGCCGAACCTGAACTCGGCGCCAACCACCTGCCCGTCGGCGATGTCCGGACTGCTGACGGTGAACGAGCCCACCTCGGGCAGCAGCGCGTAGGGGTCCGGCGCGACGGGTCGATCAAGGCTCACGCGGTCAATTCAACCACCCCGGAATCGACGACGACGGGCGACTCACGGATCGTGGCTCACGGCAGGGCCAGCCCACCCAGCCGCAGCGCCAGTGCGTCCGCGTCGGCCGCGAGCACTCCCCGGCGGGCGAAGAACCCGGCGATGTTCCGGCAGTCCCGGTCCAGGAAATCGGCCCCCGACGGGTTCGCCACCAGGTCCACCACCTGAGGCAGGTCGATCACCACGCAACGGGTGTCGTCGACGAGCACGTTGTACGGGGACAGGTCGCCGTGGGTGAGACCGAGTTCGGCGATGATCTCCAGCGTGTCAACCAGATCGTGCCAGAGATCGGTGAACTCGGCCGTGGTCGCCTCGACGGCAGCCAACCGCGGGGCGGCGGTGCCGTCCGGGTCGCCGATGAACTCCATCATCAACTCCGACCCGATCAGCTGCACCGGGTAGGGCACCCGCGCGCCGGCCACCCACAGGGCGCACAGCGCGCCGAACTCCGCGGTCGCCCACTTGCCGGCCAGCAGTTCGCGACCGAAGCCGGTCCGGGCGGCCATCGCCCGGGTCTCCCGGGAGCGCCGCACCCGGCGGCCCTCCTGGTACGCGGCGTCGCGGTGGAAGAGCCGATGGTGCGAGTCGCGGAACGTCTTGACCGCCAGGAGGCAGCCGGGTCCTCCCGGCAGCGCCCGCTCCAGCAGTTCGACGTCGGCCTCCTTGCCGGACTTGACCACCCCCAGTCGGGTGTCCCGGGCGGAGAACGAGGTGACCAGCCAGTCGGGCATCGGGTTCGGTCCGTGTGCGGCGACATCGTAGCTGGAATAAGGACTCTCGTCCTGCTGACGGAATTCGCCCAGGTCGATGTCCGGAGTCTGGTGCCCGGACTTGCCTTCGGCGACCACCCGCGCGGGCAGCTCGGCGGCAGGTGCCGGGCGTCGGGACCGGCTGGCGGTGTGCACTCGGTCGAACTGGTCATGCAGGTCGACGGCGTCGTCGTCGAGATCGTTCGGATTGTCTGAAGAACTGTACGAGTCGGGCAGGCGGAATCGTGGCACCGGAGGGCTCCTGGATGGCAGGGATGCTCCGGGTCGCGAATGAGGTCAGCGTGCCCCGGAGGGCGAAAGATGGACTGGCTGTGATCTGGGCAGCACAAAGACAG
>DATDBV010000183.1:0-6091 GCA_036524715.1 Nakamurella sp.
GCCTTCGACGGACACCTTGCGCCAGCGCACGTCCCGCAGCACCTCGGCCGGCGGCCGGCTCAGCGGATCACCCCACCCGCCGCCGCCGGTGGTGCGGATCCGGATGATCTCGCCGGCCCGCACCGGCTCCGCGTCGGCCAGCGCGTCCACCACTCGCTCGTGTGGTCCGCCGGGATCGATGACGACCTCGAACGACCGCCCGGCTCGACCACCGGCGACGCCCCAGCAGGACAGGATGGACCGGTCGGCGATCGACATGAAGTGCGCGTCGACCAACATCCGGATGTGCTTGTCGTAGCCGAGGCCGCCCCGGTAGCGGCCAGGTCCGCCGGAGTCGACGGCCAGACCGAGACGTTCGACGATGAAAGGGAAGCGCGCCTCGGAGAACTCGATGGGCAGGTTCCGGGAGTCGGGGACGATGTGCACCGTGTCCTCGCCGTCGGCGTACGGCCGGCCGCCGGAGCCGCCGCCGAGCACCTCGCGCATCAGGTACGACCGCCCGGCCGGATCGGTGCCGTAGACGCCGGTGTACCGGATGGTCTCCTGATCGGCGGGCATCCGGCCGTCCACCGCCTTGGCCAGCACCCCGGCCAGCACGCCGAGCAGGCGCAGGATGACGAAGGTCCGAGCGTTCGTCGGCGCCGGGAAGATCGGGGTGAGCAGCGTGCCCTTCTCCGGGAAACGCATCTCGATCAGCGGCACCACGCCCTCGTTGGCGTTCAGCTGCGCCATCCGCTCGGGCGAGTCGGCCAGGTTCCGCAGCACCGGCGCGAGCCACTTGGCCAGGAAGACCCCGTCCGCGTAGTCCGCGCAATGGTTGATGGGACCGCGAGCCTGGGGCGAGGTACCGGTGAAGTCCAGGACCAGCCGGGCGCCGGTCACCCCGTCGCCGGCGGAGAGCTTCGTCAGGGTGATCCGCTGGGTATGCAGGCGGGGCGGGTCGACGCCGTCGTGCTCGGCGTAGTCCTCCCAGACGTACCGCCCGTCCGGGATCTTGGCCAGCAGCTCGGTGCGGTAGGCCTCCGTCGTCGCCCCCAAGATCGACTCGAAGGCCGCTTCCACATCGGGACGCCCGTACCGGTCGAACAGGTCGCTGAGCCGCCGGGCGCCCATCAGGCAGGCGGCGCACTCGGCGTCCAGGTCGGCGGCCAGCGACTCGGGCATCCGCGAGTTGCGGGTCATGATCAGCAGCGCCGCCTCGTTGGGCACGCCGGCCGCCCACAGCCGGATCGGCGGCACCATCAGGCCCTCCTCGAACACGCTGGTGGCCTGGGAGGGCATGGAACCCGGCACGGTGCCGCCGATGTCGTCGTGATGGCCGAAAGCCTGGACGAACGCGACCACCTCGCCCTCGTGGAATACCGGTACGGTGACGCACAGGTCGGGCAGGTGCCCGATGCCACCCTCGGAGAGGTAGACGTCGTTGTGGAAGAACACGTCCCCGGGCACCATCGAGGAGATCGGGTAATCGCGGACGACCGGCTGCACCAGCGCCGAGTACGAGCGGCCGGTGAGCTTGCGCATCCGCACGTCGTGGATGCCGACCCGGAAGTCGTGCGCGTCGCGGATCATCGGCGACCGGGCGGTGCGGCCGATCGACGTCTCCACCTCGGCCTCGACGGAGGCCAGGGTGCCGGCGACGATCTCGACCAGGATGGGATCGGTCATCGGTCCATCCTGGTTAGGAGCAGGTTGCCGTACCGGTCGACGCCCGCCCGAAAGCCCGTGTGCACCGGCACTGTCGAGCCGAACTCCTCGATCACCGCTGGCCCGTCGACGACGTCACCGGCCCGCAGGGTGGTGCGGTCGTGGATCGTGGCGTCCGTCCAGCCGTCGTATCGCACCCGGCGACGACCAGCGGCCGCGGGAATGCCTGTGGCGGAGGCGATCTCAGGAATCATCGGCCGGTCGATCGGGCCGATGCCGGTGGTGCGCAGGTTCACCCACTCCACCGGCTGGTCCGGCCGGTGCCGGAAGTCGTACCCGTACCGGGCCCGGTGCGCGTCATGGAATGCGGCGACCACCGCGTCGGCCCACTGCCGGCTGATCGGCCCGCCCGGGCAGTCGACGCCGACCTCGTAGGCCTGACCGACGTACCGCAGGTCGGCCGCCCACCGCACCACCCCGCCGTCGAAGCCCTCCCGCCGCAGGGCCGCTCGCGACGCATTGGTCAGCGCGTCGTACCACCCGGCCAGTTCGACCAGATCCAGGCTGTCGTCCCGGGCGACCCAGGTGCGCACGTCGTCGCAGCGCACGTCGACGGTGAGCAGCCCGTAGGCCGAGACGTTGCCCGGGTCCGGCGGCACCAGCACGGTCGGCGATCCCAGCAGGTCGAGCAGCCGGCAGGCCAGCAGCGACCCGGATCCGCCGAAGGTGACCAGCGGGAAGTCGCGGACGTCCAGGCCGCGGCCGGTGGTGATGCGCCGCAACGCGTTCGCCTGGTTCCAGGCGAAGATCTCCAGGATGCCGGCTGCACACTCCTGGGCGCCCAGACTCAACTCCGCGGCCACCCCACCGATCGCCACGCCGGCCGCCGCCGGGTCGAGCGGCACGCCGCCGCCGAGCAGGTGCGGCGGGATCCGGCCAAGCAGCAGCGCGGCGTCGGTGACGGTCGGCTCGGTCCCGCCGCGCCCGTAGCAGGCGGGACCAGGCTCGGCGCCGGCCGACCGGGGGCCCACCTTCAGCGTGCGCTCGGGCGAGACCCAGGCGATGGAGCCGCCGCCGGCGCCGATCGTCACGACGTCGACCATCGGTACGCGGACCGGGTAGTCGCCGACCGAGGCGTCGGTGGTCACCGAGGGCCGGCCGTCCAGGATCACCGCGACGTCGGTGGAGGTGCCGCCCCCGTCGCAAGTCACGACGGAGTCGAACCCGGCCCGGTCGGCGATGGCCGCGGCGCCCAGCACCCCGGCCGCCGGCCCCGACAGCACGGTGCTGATCGGCTGCCCGACGACCTCGGCGGCCGAGAGCACCCCGCCGTTGGACCGCATCACCGAGAACGGTATCGACCGGCCCGGAGCCAACTCGGCCAGCCGCTGCCCGATCCGCGAGACATACTCGGCCACAGCGGGTTTCACGGCGGCATCGACGAGCGTGGTCATCGCCCGTTCGTACTCGCGGTACTCGGGCAGCACCCGGGACGACAGCGAGACCACCGCGGCCGGGTGCTCGCGGCGGATCACCCGCTCCAACAGCAGTTCGTGCCGGGCGTCGGCGTAGGAGTGCAGCAGGCAGACCCCGATCGACGCCACCCGCCGGTCGGCCAGGTAACGGACCGCAGCCACCGCGGAATCCTCGTCGAAGGGCCGGATCTCGCGTCCGTCGGGACCGAGCCGCCCACCCACCGTGCGCACCAGGTCGGCCGGCACGATCCGCGGCGGCTTCACCCAGAAGTAGGAGTTGCCGTAGCCGTCCGGCACCGACTGCCGGGCGATCTCCAGAATCGACTCGTACCCCTCGGTGGTGATCAGCCCGAGGCCGCGCAGGTTGCCCTGCAGCAACTGGTTCGTAGCCACCGTGGTGCCGTGCCGCACCGATTCGACGTCGGCCGGCTCCGCCGCCAGCATCTCCAGGGCGGCGGTGACCCCCCGGATGAAGGCAACCGACGGGTCGCTCGGGGTGGACGGGGTCTTCGTGCTGACCCGCCGGCCGGTGCCGGTGTGCACGGCGACGACATCGGTGAAGGTGCCGCCGGTGTCGATGCCGATCCGGATGCCGCAAGCCGTCATCAGGTCAGGAAGCGGTACGCCGGCGAGCCGGGCATGATTCGTTCGAAATCCATGTTCGATTCGGCCATCCGGTGCAGCAACGCCGACAACCCGTCGGCGGAACCGAGTTCGATGCCGACCAGGGCCGGACCGGTCTCCCGGTTGTTCCGCTTCACGTACTCGAACAGCGTGATGTCGTCGTCCGGCCCCAACACCCCGTCCAGGAAGCGGCGCAGCGCACCGGGCTCCTGCGGGAAGTTGACCAGGAAGTAGTGCTTGAGCCCCAGATGCACCAGCGACCGCTCGAGAATCTCGCCGTACCGGGACACGTCGTTGTTGCCGCCGGAGACGATCACCACCACCGTCGATCCGGGGGTCAGGTCCAGGCCGCGCAGGGCGGTGGCGGCCAACGCGCCGGCCGGTTCGGCCACGATGCCCTCGTTCTGGTACAGGCCCAGCATCTCGGTGCAGATCGCGCCCTCGTCGACATCGACGAGGCGGACCTTGCCGCCCGCGACGATCCGGTGGGTCAGGTCGCCGATCCGGCGCACCGCCGCCCCGTCGACGAACGGGTCGAGGTGGTCCAGCGTCACCGGTCCACCGTGCTCGACCGCGGCCCGCATCGACGCCGCCCCGGCCGGCTCGGCCCCGATCACCGCGACCTTGGGGGCGCGCTCGCTCAGGTAGGTGACCACGCCGCTGATCAACCCACCGCCACCCACCGGGACCACGATCGTGTCGGGGAGTCGGCCGAATTGCTGCAGCAGCTCCCGGACCACGGTGCCCTGGCCCGCGATGGTGCGCGGGTCGTCGAACGGGGCCACCAGCACCGCGCCCGACTCGGTCGCATGCTCGGCGGCCGCCGCCGCGGCGTCGTCGAAGGTGTCACCGGTCATCACCAGCTCGACTGTGCCGGCACCGTGCGTCAGGATGCGGTCGCGCTTCTGCCGCGGCGTCGTGTTCGGCAGGTAGATCCGGCCCTTGATGTCGAGCATGCGACAGGCGAACGCGACGCCCTGGGCGTGGTTGCCCGCGCTGGCGCAGACCACCCCGGCCGCCTGCTCGGACGGGGTGAGCTGGGCCATCAGGTTGTAGGCGCCGCGCACCTTGTACGACCGGACGACCTGCAGGTCCTCCCGTTTGAGCAGGACAGTGACGCCGTTCTCCGCACTGAGCCGGGGGCACTCCTCGAGCGGGGTGACCGCGGCGATGCCGTGCAGCCGGCGGGCGGCGGCATCGATGTCGGCGGCCCGCACCGGGGGGTGGTCACTGCTGTCCCGCATCGTCCGATCTTGTCACGGGTCACAGTCGGGTGAACATCGAACAGATCTCAACATTGACGCGTTCGATTCGGTAGGTTTGGGTTGTGCTCGCCGCAATGCGCCAGGCCAAGATCCTGGACGAGGTCCGCCGAACGGGCGGCGCGCGGGTGGCGCATCTGACCGCGCTACTCGGCGTGTCCGACATGACGGTCCGCCGCGATCTGGAGGTCCTGGACCGCAAGGGTCTGCTATCGAAGGTGCACGGCGGCGCCACCGCGATGGAGACCGCCAGCGCCGTCGAGCCGGGCTTCGAGGTGACCAGTCTGCGCGAGGTCCCGGAGAAGGAGGCGATCGCCACCCGCGCCGCCGAACTCGTCCGGCCCGGTATGGCGATCGCGATCACCGCGGGCAGCACCACCTGGACGCTGGCCCGCCACCTCGGGGACATCGCCAACCTGACCGTGGTGACCAACTCGCTCAAGGTCGCCGAGGTGCTGCACGCCCGGCAACGCAGCGATCTGACCGTGGTGCTCACCGGCGGCCTGCGCACGCCGTCCGACGGCCTCGTCGGACCCGTTGCCGTGCAGGCGATCCGGTCGCTGCACGTGGACATGGTGATCATGGGCGTGCACGGCATCGACGAGCGGGCCGGGCTGACCACGCCCAACCTGCTGGAGGCCGAGACCAACCGGGCCCTGGTGGAGTCCGCCCGGCGCCTGGTGGTGGTGGCCGACCACACCAAGTGGGGCGTCGTCGGGCTGGCCCAGATCGCCCCGCTGCGGGCGGTGACCACATTGCTCACCGACGACCGCTTGCCGGCGCACGCCGCCCAAGTCCTCTCCGAGCAGGTGCCGGAGGTCATCATCATCCCGACCGGCGAGTCGGACGCCGAACTCGCATCGACTTGAGCCATCCGCTGGTTCAAACTTCGCGCGAACCCGCGGATGGCGCAAGTGGGCGAGGGTGGGGGCTCAGCCCGCGCGCCGGACCCGGGCCAGCGTCGGATCGGCGATCAGCTGCGCGATTCCGGCATGGGCCGCGCCCAGCGACGCCGCCTCGAACTCCAGGTCGGAGAATTCGACCCGGCTCACCGCGCCGGCGAGCACACGAGACCGCAGTTCG
>DATDBV010000184.1:0-5502 GCA_036524715.1 Nakamurella sp.
CGGCGGCCGGACTGGCCGCCGCCGACGTGGTCGCAGCCACGGTCGTGGTCGACCCGGCGGACGTGCTGCCCGACGACGCCGCGGACGTGCCACAGGCGACCAGGCCGACGCTGGCGGCACCGAGCAGGGTCCAGCCGGCCAGCGAGGCGTAGATGGTGCGACGACGGCGATCCCGGCGCGCGGCGTCGATCGGCGCCGGGTCGGGGCCGGGGGGGGTGGGGACGGTTGGACTCGGTTGCAGTCATTCTCGGGGCTCCTGCCGCTGTTCGGGGGCGGGCCGGAGCCCGCCCGGGATGCGCTGGCATGCGCGCTGTTTCGGTGGTTTGCCGCGGAGCACCGCACTGTGCGCCACGAGGTTAGGCCAGCCTCACTGGCAACCCGTGACCGCTACGTTATTGAGCGTTTGAGGGTTTCTGCTGAGCGTTGACTATGTGCTTCCTATGTTTGTTCGCCGTGCGAACAAGTCGGTGAAACCCTGAAATCAGGGAACGCCTCAGCCGCCCAGCAGCTTGACGACCTCGCGTCCGACCGCGCCGGCGGACTGCGGGTTCTGTCCGGTGACCAGCCGCTCGTCCACCTCGACATGCTCGGACCAGGGCTCGGCCGGGATGTGCTCGGCGCCCTGCTCGGTGAGCTTGTCGGCAAGCAGGAACGGCACGGTGTCGGTGAGCCCGACCGCGGCCTCCTCCTCGTTGGTGAACCCGGCCACCGTCTTCCCGGCGATCAGCGGGGTCCCGTCGGACAGCTTCATGTTGATCAGCCCGGAGGGGCCGTGGCAGACGGCCGCGACCACCCCGCCGGACTCGTAGATGTCCCGGCCGGCCGCGGCCAGCGCGATGCTGTCCGGGAAGTCCCACATGGTGCCGTGCCCGCCGACCAGGACGACGGCGTCGTACGCGCCCGGGTCGACGTCGTCGAGGCTGGTGGTGTTCGCCAACTGGGCGCTGATCTTGTCGTCCGCCAGGAACGCTCGCTGGACCTCGTCGGATTCGTCGTACCCGTCCTGCGGCGGGGTGCCGCCGGCGATCGAGGCGAGGTCGACTTCGAAGCCGGCGTCGACGAACACCCGCCACGGGTGCGCGGCCTCGCCGACGAAGTACCCGGTCTTGCGGACCCCGCCGAGGTCGTCGTGGCTGGTCAGCACGAGCAGGACGCGTTTGTCGGCCGAGCTTGCGAGGTCGCCATCCAGCACAGGAGTACCGGGCGCAGACAATCCGGCGACGGAGGAGCCGGATTGTTCAGCGCGGTGCTTGTCGGACATGATGGTGGCCTCCGTGATGGTCGTTGGCGGTTCGTGGTCGAGGGTAGAAGCGTGCCGATGGGCCCGCCGATCGGGGCCGATGGGGTCCTCCGTTGGGTCGTTCGGCACTGGGAAACCAGTGCCCGCAACGGCCACGATCGACGCATGACAGCGCCCCGCATCACCCGGCTGAGCGCCGACGACATGATCCAACTGGCCCAGGAGGCATCGGGTGCGCGGATGCAGTTCGCGGCGGTCGCCGTGCTGGACGGTGCGCCTGGCCTCGGAGACCTGCGGGGGCTGATCGAGTCGAGGCTCGGCGCGGTCCCGCGGCTGCGGCAGCGGCTGGTGCGGGTGCCGTACGGTCGTCCGATCTGGGTGGACGACCCCGACTTCGACATCGGCCGGCAGATCGACGAGTTGCCTTGCCGATCGCCCGGCGACCGTCCGGCCCTGCTGGCCGCGGTGGCGGACATCATCGAACGGCGGATGACCCTGACCCGGCCGCCCTGGCGGATCACCCTGGTCAGGGGCCTGAGCGGGGGTCGAGCGGCGTTGGTGATCGTGCTGCACCATGTGCTGGCCGACGGCCTGGCCGGGCTGGCCGTGCTGTCCCGACTGGTCGACGGGGGCGGTGCCGGCGGTCGGCCGCGGACCGCGAGATGGCCGACGGCGGCGGAGGTGCGGGCCGACGCACGGGCCGAACACCGTCGTCGGATCGCAGCGTCGCCCGGCCTGCCCGGGCGGCTGCGCGCCGCGGCGGCCGAACTGCTGCGCGGCGGCACCGGGACCGCACCCCGCTGCTCGATCAACGCCGGACCGGTCGGACAGCGGCGCGCATTGGCCGTTGCTCAGGTGGATCTGGCGGCGGTGGCGGCCACGGCCAGGCTGGTCGGGGGCACGGTCAACGACGTGGTGCTCACCGCGGTGACCGCCGCGCTGGCCTGCGTGCTGGCCGGGCAGGGTGAGCGGCTCGAGCGCCTGATCGTCTCGGTCCCGATCTCCGCCCGGCGCCGGGCGGACACCGTGGAACTGGGCAACCGGGTGGGCGTGCTGCCGGTCTCGCTCCCGCTGGCCGGCCCGACGGGCGAGCGACTCGCCGCGGTGGCCGCGGTCACCCGGTCGCGCAAGACCGAAACGCCGGGCGCGTCAACCGCCCTGCTCGGGCCGTTCGTCCGTGCCCTGGCCGCGATCGGCGTGTTCGGCGCCTTCATCGGTCACCAACGGCTGGTCAACACGTTCGTGACGAATGTGCGTGGGCCGCGGGAACCGTTGTCGCTCGGCGGGTGTCGGATAGCCGAGCTGATTCCGGTGTCGGCGATCAGCGGCAATGTCGGCGTCGCGTTCGCGGTGCTCAGCTACGCCGGGCGGTTGACGGTGACGGTGGTCGCCGATCCCGATCGCTGCCCCGACCTGGAACGGCTGGCCGGGTTGTTGCAGGCTCAGCTCGACGATCTCGCGGCACCCGCCCGACCTGAGTTGATCATGGGGTAGGTGCCGTTATCTTGCCCGAACAACGGCCCAAACTCCATGATCAACACCGAGGTTGGGGCCGGGCCGGGCCGCGGGATCCCTGGGCGCCCTACCATCGGTGCTCGTGACGTCGCTGCACCACACCCGCCGGTCCACCGTCCGCGCCGCGCTCGGCGCGGAGGGCGTCGACGCGCTGCTGGTGACCGACCTGATCAACGTGCGCTACCTGACCGGTTTCACCGGTTCGAACGCCGCCCTGCTGCTGGTCGTCGCCGACGACGAGGAACCCGAGCGAGCGCACGCCCACACCGACAAGGTCAACGACGAGGCCGACCCGCGGACCCGGTTCTGCACCGACGGCCGCTACACGATCCAGTCGCAGGCGCAGGTGCCGGACCTGCCCCGGCTGATCGCGCGGCCGTGCGACGTCGCGCTGCTGCGGGGCGCGCCGGTCGGCGGCGTCGGGTTCGAGGCCCGCTCGCTCACGGTGGCCGGCAATGACGTGCTGCAGGCGGTGGCGGCCGAACGTGCCCGGCCGGTGTCCCTGCGGACCACGCTGGACGTGGTCGAGGCGGCCCGCGCGATCAAGGACCACACCGAGATCGCGGCGCTGCGCCGGGCCTGCGCGGTGGCCGACCAGGCGCTGGCCGACCTGATCGCCGCCGACGGGTTGCGGCCGGGACGCACCGAGCGGGAGCTCGGCCTGGACCTGGATCAGCGGATGCGCGAGCTCGGCGCCGATGACCCGTCCTTCGAGACGATCGTGGCCGCCGGGGCCAACAGCGCGATCCCGCATCACCGGCCAATCGGCGCGGTGCTGGCGGCGGGCGACCTGGTCAAGCTGGACTTCGGCGCCACCGTCGACGGCTACCACTCGGACATGACCCGCACCTACGTGTTGGGCGAGCCGCAGGCCTGGCAACGGGAGATCTACGAGCTGGTGCACGCCGCGCAGGCGGCCGGCCGGGCCGCCTGTGTGGTCGGGACGACCGGGGACGCGGTCGACGCGGCGTCCCGCGACCTGATCACTCAGGCCGGGTACGGCCCGCAGTTCGCGCACGGGCTGGGCCACGGGGTGGGCCTGCAGATCCACGAAGCTCCGAGTCTGGCCCGCGGTGTGGCCAGTATCATTGCGCCCGACATGTGCGTGACCGTCGAGCCCGGGGTCTATCTGCCGGGCCGCGGCGGGGTGCGCATCGAGGACAGCGGCGTGGTCCGACCGGACGGCTATCACGTCCTCACCCGGACCTCCAAGGACCTCGTGGCGCTGTAGCGGCGCCCGGGGCCGGCCGACACCAGCGGAAGGCGCGGCACTCGCACCATGGCCAGCACCAGTGACTTCAAGAACGGGCTCGTCCTCAACATCGACGGACAGCTCTGGCAGATCACCGAGTTCCAGCACGTCAAGCCGGGCAAGGGGCCGGCCTTCGTGCGGACCACCCTGAAGAACGTGCTGTCGGGCAAGGTCGTCGACAAGACCTTCAACGCCGGCGTCAAGGTCGAGGTGGAGACCGTCGACAAGCGCGACATGACCTACCTGTACAAGGACGGCGCCGACTTCGTCTTCATGGACGGCGACACCTACGACCAGATCCACATTCCCGGCGCCACGGTCGGCGACGCGGCCAACTACCTGCTGGAGAACCAGGAGGCGATGGTCGCGCAGAACAATGGGCAGGTGCTCTACGTCGAGCTGCCCGCCTCCGTCGAGCTGGTCGTCTCGCACACCGAACCGGGTCTGCAGGGCGACCGCTCCACCGGCGGAACCAAGCCGGCCACCCTGGAGACCGGCGCCGAGATCGCCGTGCCGCTGTTCCTGAACACCGGCGACAAGATCAAGGTCGACACCCGGGACGGCCGGTACCTCGGCCGAGTGAACAACTGACCCCATGTCTGCTCGTAGCAAGGCCCGCAAGCGCGCCCTCGATGTGCTCTACGCCGCCGAGGCGCGCGGCGTCGACCCGCTGGTCGTCCTGTCCGAACGCATGGAGGAGCCGACCGGTCCCGACCGCCACTCGTGGACCCCGATCGGCGACTACGCCGAAAGACTGGTGCGCGGGTTCGTCGAGCACCAGGACCGGGTGGACACCCTGCTGGCCGAGCACTCCCGCGGCTGGACCGTCGACCGGATGCCCGCGGTCGACCGGGCCATCCTGCGGATCGCGGTGTACGAGCTGCTCTACTCGACCGAGGTGCCGCCGGCCGTCGTGGTGAACGAGGCGGTGGACTCGGCCAAGGTGCTGTCCACCGACGACTCGCCGCGGTTCGTCAACGGCGTGCTGGGCCAGCTCGCGGTGATCACGCCGCAGCTCCGCGGCGCCTGACTCGACTGGTCGGTGCCACCCGGCACGCAGGGTTCGCTGACCAGTCGAACCACCAGAGTCCGAACGCCCGATATGCCCCTTTCGTCGTCGGCGTAACGCCGCCGCGCTGGTCAACTCGGCTAATTCGCGCCCGGGTTGTACGGATCGGCGTCGAGTTGATCTGCCGGCCGCCGCAAGCCGATCCGACATCCGCACCAGCAGTCGAAGATAGCTGCTCCCGTGGATCTCGGAGCGTACGGCTGTCAGGCGCCGAGCCGCAGGTCGGCCGCCAGGCCAAACCGGGCAAACCGGGCGCGGTACCCGGATTTGAACGGCGGGTAGGCACTGGCGGGTCCGTCCCCTCAGCTTGAAAACGAGCCGAACGGCAACATATAGGACATATCGGGTCGCTCGTTTTCGACTGAACTGCGAACCCGGCGGCGGAGGCGGCCCCGCTAGTCGCTGAGCTCGGTACCGGCCGGCAGC
>DATDBV010000185.1:0-3297 GCA_036524715.1 Nakamurella sp.
CCGACCGCGATCTGCGGCAGCCCGTCCAGGAAGAAGTTGGTGAAGTGCTCGCCGGTCATCATCACGATGGCCTGGACGTCCTTCTCCTTGGCCAGGTCGCGCACGCGCTCCAGGGCACCGAAGAAGTTGTCGGCCTGCTCCCGCGGCGCGGACCCCGGGTCCGCGGTCATCATCGGGGCGTGCGAGGCCGAGTAGGCCATGACTATTTCTGCCATCTGGTCTTCTTCCTCTCCGGTACGGCGCCGGACTGCTCCAGCAGCGGTCGGTAATCGGCACGCTTGTAGCCCAGCGCACGGCAGAACCCGTTGAGGATCACCGGGTGGACGCCCATCGCGTAGATGGCGCCGATGTCGGGTTCCAGGAGGGCCTTTTCCTCCTCCGGCGTGAGGGTGTAACCCTCGACGACGATGTCCGGCTTCGGACCGTCCCCGGCCGCCTCCAGCCGCCGCAAGTGGTCGAACAAGCATCGCTGAACCATGTAGAGGCTCATCCCGTTCGGTCACCTCGCATTCGCTTCCCCTTCCCTCGATATCGACCGAACGTGCCCGGGTTTGGGCGTGGATCGCTCGGGTTCCCAAACTAGGAGTTGCCGGATCGGCGTGGGCTCCGTCGGCCCGGTCTTCCGTCGAGTGGACACCCGCCGGGACTTTCGGCCCACCCGGTCAGCGCAGGCCCAGCAGGCCGGCCGCGGTGCCGCCCAGGATCGCCGCGGTGTCCGCGTCGTTCAGGCCGAGGTCGCGGACGGTGGCCACCGGGGTCGGGTCGCCGAGTTCGAAGGGATGGTCGGTGCCCATCAGGACGTGGTCGACGCCGACGTCCTCGACGATGCGGCGCAGCACCGTGGTGTTGAACACCGCGGTGTCGTAGTAGAGCCGGTCCGTGTAGTGGCTCGGCGGGTTGTCGTTGGTGTGCGCGACATCCTTGCGTTCCCAACCCATGTCCATGCGGCCGCGCAGCGAGGGAACGCAGCCGCCGCCGTGCGCCAGGCACAGCGTGATGGGGTATCGCTCGAGCACACCGCTGAACACGAGCCGGGACACCGCGATCGCGGTCTCCATCGGGTAGCCGACCAGCTGCGGCATCCAGAAGTCCTTGAGCCGGGGGCCGGCCGGCATGCCGGAGGGGTGCATGAACACGAATGTGTTCCGCTGCGCCAGCAGCGCCCACAGGTCGTCGTTGACCGGGTCGTCCAGGTCCTTGCCGCCGCCCTGGCTGCCGATCGCGATGCCGCCCATGCCCAGTTCGTCCAGCACCCGGACGGCCTCGTCCGCGACACCCGACCAGCCGAGCGGCACGTAGCCCAGACCGACCAGCCGGTCAGGTGCCCCGCCGACGTACCCGGCGAGCTCGTCGTTGCCCTGCGCGACGATCCCGGTGGCGAAGTCGGCGTCGCCGGCGTTGGTGCAGAACAGGAACGGCGGCAGGGAGACCGCGTGCACCTCGACGCCGGCCTCGTCCATCTCGGTCAGCCGGGTGGCCACGTCGTGCTGGGAGCGGGCCAGCGGCAGCGGCGCCCCCGGACCCACCCCGCTGACCTTGGGGTCCAGCCGGACGATGCCCTGCTCGACCGCGGAGACGTCGGCCAGTCCGCGGTCGGCCAGGCTGCGCAGCAGCGGCATCGGCATCGCGTGGCAGTGCACGTCGACCACCGGCGGCCGGCCGGATGCCGTCTGGACGGGTGCGGCCACCGGATCGGTGCTCGTCAACGCGACTCCCTACATGCTCGGCGGTCCTGTCGAACCAGACTGATCACGATCACTGTTCTGCGCTCCGGTCGCCACCTCCAGTGCCTCTCACTGGTCGGAATAGCGCGCCTGTCGATCTGCCTTGGTCCGTCCACCGTGACAACCTGCCAGTGTTGCCGGGAATCCCCGACAACCGTCGAAAGGAGCCGTGTCCATGACCGTCCCAGATGTGAGCGCCGACCTCGAGGCCGCCGCCGCGCGGGTGAAGGAACTCAGCGACAAGGTGACCGAGCAGGCCAAGCAGAACGGCCTCGCCTGGCTCGAGGGATACGAGAAGGTCCTGCAGAACCTGCTCCAACTGGAGGAGCAGGCGGCCAAGGGCACCGGGTTGGACTGGGCGACGACGCTGGCCACCACCCACGCGAATTTCGTCCGGGAGACCTCGCAGGTCCTTTTCGACGCAATCGGCAAGCAGCTCAAGAGCTGACCCGCGCGCCGATCGGCCCACTCATCCCCGCCTATCGGCGCAACGCTCAGCCACGAAATGGAGACCGCATGATCAGCGGCAAGACGACATTGATCGCGCACCTTGGCTACCCGACCTTTGCCTTTAAGGCGCCGCTGATCTACAACCCGTGGTTCGACAAGCACGGGATCGACGCGGTCGTGGTCCCCATGGGGGTCAAGCCCGAGGAGTATCGGGAGTTCTTCCCCCTGCTGTTCAAGATGTCCAACATCCGTGGCGCGTTGGTCACCATGCCGCACAAGGTGACCACCACGGAACTGGTCGATGAACTCACGCCGATCGCGCAGGTGGCCGGCGCGTCCAACGCCGTCCTGCTGCGCGACGACGGCTCGTTGCTGGGAGACCAGTTCGACGGGGCCGGGTTCACCCGAGGGGTCGCCCGCAAGGGATTCGACGTCAAGGGCAAGCGCGCCCTTGTCGTCGGCAACGGTGGGGTCGGGTCGCCGATCGCGGCGTCCCTGGTGGCCGACGGATTGGCCGAGATCGGCCTGTTCGACCCGAACATCGCGGCGTCGGAGGCATTGGCAGGGCGGCTGAACGAGCACTACCCGGACACCAAGGTGACCGTCGGCTCGAAGGATCCGGACGGCTACGACCTGGTCGTCAACGCCACCCCGCTGGGGATGAACGATGGCGACCCGCTTCCGATGGACACCGATCGGATCGCGCCGACGACGTTCGTCGCGGACGTGGTGATGAAACAGACGATCACGCCGTTCCTGCAGGCGGCCATCGACAAGGGCTGCCCGATCCAGGTGGGCACCGACATGCTGTACGAGCAGATACCCGCGTATCTCGAGTTCTTCGGCTTCGGCACGACCACCCCGGACGAACTGCGGGAAGTCTCGCGGGTTCCGGCGTGATCGCGATGTCGGCGCGTTGGCGATGGATCCTGGCCATGGGGTTCTCCGCACTGGTCCTGTTCGGCGGGCTCGTGCTGCTCTACCGCGGAGGTCCCGATTTCGAGACGGTGGCCTGGCTGCTGGTCGGCGTCGGCGCGCTCTCGCTGGCCGTCAACCTGATCATGCGGAACCGCCTCGTCCCCTGACGATTGCATCGTGACCTGCCGCAAAGGGTGGGTCCGCC
>DATDBV010000186.1:0-2352 GCA_036524715.1 Nakamurella sp.
GTCGTCGGTCACCACGGTGCCGTCGCCGGCGATCGACAGGCCCCAGCTGAGCTGGTCGGTGCCCTCCGGCAGAACCGGTGTGGTCAACTGGACCTGGGTGAAGGCGCTCGCGGCCGGCAGGGTCTGCAGGTCCGTGTAGTATGTCCAGCCGGCCGCGGAGTGCCGGAACAGGGTCAGGTTCACCGGCCGGGTGGCGGTGTACCAGACCCCGAGCAGGTACTGGCTGCCCGCGGTGACCGCCGGGGCGCAGCCGGCCGTCTGCGACGGCAACAGCTTGCGGTCGCCCGACGCCCAGTCGTTCAGGGTCAGCGACGCGGCCCGCCCGGCGCCGCCGCGACCCGGCACCGCGGTCAGCTCGTCGTCGTTGTCGCCCCAGCCGGCGTTGGTGAAGCACTCGAAGGCGTCGCCGGTGCCGGCCGACAGGTCCCCGTTCTCGACCCCGTTGACCACCAATGCCTGGCTGGTCAAGGGCACGATCACCGTCATCGCGAGGGCGCCGACGAGGGCGACGGCCACCCGCGCGCTGACCCGGCCACTCGCCCGGCCACTCGCCCGGCCACACTGCCGTGCCGTCGTCATGCCGCCGCGACCTCCCGCTCGACCGCCACCGCGTCCGTGGCATGCCGCCCGGAGCGCAGGCGCGGCCGGTAGATCACCTGGGACACGAACACGAACCGGATCAGGAACGCCGCCGCCAGCGCAAGGGCCTGGGCGAACACGCTGCCCAGACCGACGATCTCGACCAGGAACACCAGGACCGGCAGGCGCAGCACCGCCTCTGCGTTGTTGAACGCGAAGAACTGCAGGAAACGCATCATCCCCGAACGGCCCTCGTGCCGCAGATCGCGGAACACCCACCACTCGGTCATCGCGAAGTTGGTGAGAATCGTGATCTCGGTGGCGATCACGGCGGCCGCCAGGTAGTGCGCGTCCACCGCCAGCACGGCGGCCATCAGCAGCAGGTTGAGGACCGCGCCGATGGCACCGACGATCGCGAACCGGGACATCCGGCCGAACCGGAGCCCGGCCAACTGCACCAGGAAGCGCATCCCCTCGGCGATCCCGGCCTTGGACTCGCCGGCGTGCCGCTGCGCGAACACGAACGGTTCCTCGACCACCCGGAGCGGTTGACGGGCCAGCAGTTCCAGCAGGATCTTGAACCCGCGCGGCCGCAGGCCGGCCAGGTCGACCGACTCCCGCCGGAGCGCGAAGAACCCGGTCATCGGGTCGGTGCAGTCACGCAGCCGGCGTGGAAACATCGACTTGGTGACCAGGGTCGACCCGGACGAGACGAGCCGACGCAGGCCGCCGGCCAGCCCGTCGGCGCTGCCGTCGCCGCAGTAGCGGGAGGCCACGACGACGTCCGCGCCGCTCGACCCGCCGCGGGCCACCAGCACCGGGATGAGCTCCGGCGGATGCTGCAGGTCGCCGTCCATCACCACGCACCAGGTACCGGTGGCCGCCCGGATCCCCTCCACGACGGCCCCGCCGAGCCGGCCCGCCGGCTCGTCCCGGTGGATCAGCCGAACCGGGAGCGACGCGGTGGCCGCCACCCGCTCGATGACCCGCGGGGTGTCGTCGGTCGAGTCGTCCACGAAGGATCTCGACATTCCCCCGGTCGCCGACGGCGCCGGCAACCCGGGCGACCAGCTCGGCCACGTTGGGTGCCTCGTTGAACGTCGGAACGATCACGGACACGGTTTCTTCGACGTCCACGGTCATGACGCCACAACCTTTCGGATTTCCACGGTGTCGGGTCCTTCACCGAAGGTGTGCAGCAGGACGCTGTGGTCGTAGGCCTGCCGGACCAGCGGGATGGCATTGCTGTTGCCGGAGATGGTGCTGTTCCAGACGAGATAGTCGATGGCGCGCCAGCCCTCGGGGTGCTCGGTGACGAAGGCGGGGTCCAGGTCGACCTTGTAGAACCACACGGCGCCGTCCCACCCGGGATCCCAGCCGGCGTTCACCAGGTCGTTCCAGTACGTGTTGTCCGAGACGATCAGCGACTGCTGATCCAGGTTCGCCCCGGCCCAGGAGACAGCCTCGTTGTGCGCGACGTTGGTCCGGGCGGTCAGGGCGGTCTCGGTGCGGTCCAGCCATCCCGGGACGACCGCGAGCGCGGCGGCGCCGAGCAGGACGGCGACGGCGCCGACCCCCAGCAGCCGGCGGGCCGGCCGGTCCGAACACGTCACCAAGGTGTGCAGCCGGTCCAGCACGGCGGCGACGGCGATCGCGAAGAACGGCAGCAGCACGATCACGTACATGCCGGGCAGGTAGCCGCCGGGACGCAGCGCCATCAGGGTGAACACCGCGATGGTGACCGCGATCGACCGGACCGCCGGCAGGAACAGG
>DATDBV010000187.1:0-3743 GCA_036524715.1 Nakamurella sp.
GGCCGCCGCGATGTCGGTGGAGGCGCTGCTGGGCACCGACCGGGTCTTCGCCGCCGACCTGCAGCGGCTGCGGCCGCAGGTCGGGCAGGCGGTGAGCGCCGCCCGCATCGCCGCCGCCCTCGCCGGGTCGCCGATCGTCGCCTCGCATGCCGGGCCCGAGGACACCCGGGTGCAGGACGCCTATTCGCTGCGCTGTGCACCCGCGGTGCACGGCACCGCGCGGGACACCGTCTGGTACGCGGGCACGATCGCCGAACGGGAACTGGCGGCCTCGATCGACAACCCGGTGGTGCTGCCGGACGGGCGGGTCGAGTCCAACGGCAACTTCCACGGCGCTCCGGTGGCGGCGGTGCTGGACTTCCTGGCGATCTCGGTGGCCGACGTGGCCTCGATCTGCGAGCGGCGCACCGACCGGATGCTCGATCGCGCCCGGTCGCACGGGCTGCCGCCGTTCCTCGCGCACGAGGTCGGCGTTGACTCCGGGCTGATGATCGCCCAGTACACCCAGGCCGGTTTGGTCTCCGAACTAAAGCGGCTGGCCGTCCCGGCGTCCGTCGACTCCATCCCGTCGTCGGCGATGCAGGAGGATCACGTGTCCATGGGCTGGCACGCGGCCCGCAAGCTGCGCTCGGCGGTGGCCGGGCTGCGACGGGTGATCGCCATCGAAATACTTGCTGCGGCAAGGGCTCTGGATCTGCGTGCGCCGCTGGTCGCCGGTCCGGTGACCGGTGCGGTCCGGGACGCCGTCCGGGCGGTGGTGCCCGGCCCGGGGCCGGATCGTCATCTGGCGCCCGACATCGAGGCCGTGGTAGCACTGTTGTCGTCGGGAACCATCCTGCGGTCAGCCCGCGGAGCAGGGAGTCAGCCGTGAGATTCGGCCCGTCGCCGGGGGATGGCAGCCGCTTCGCCAGTGCGTGGTCCGACCTGGCCGGGGTGGGCCGGGACCAGCTTCGCGGCGGATACACGCGGCACGTCTTCGACGATCCCGAGATGCAGTTGCGGCAGTGGTTCGCCGAGCAGGCGCAGCGCCGCGGCCTGGAGGTGGAGAACGATCGGAACGGCAACGTGTGGGCCTGGTGGGGAGCGCCGGCGCCCGGTGCGGTGGTGACCGGATCGCACCTGGACTCGGTGCCCGGAGGAGGCGCGTTCGACGGGCCACTGGGGGTGGTTTCCGCCCTGCTGGCGGTCGACGAGCTGCGGCTGCGGGGTGTCACGCCGGGCCGCCCGCTGGCCGTCGCGTGCTTCATGGAGGAGGAGGGCGGCCGATTCGGGCTGCCCTGTCTGGGATCCCGGCTGTTGACCGGCGCGGTCGACGCCGATCATGTCCGCCGGTTGCACGACGCCGACGGGGTGTCGGTGGCCGACGCCGCCCGACGGGTCGGATTCGACCCGTCCACCATGGGGCCGGACCCGGCCCGGCTTGCCTCCATCGGTACCTTCGTCGAGCTCCATGTCGAGCAGGGGCGCCTGCTGCGGTCGGTTGATCCGGTCGCGGTGGTGGGGGTGGCCTCCGAGATCGTTGCGCACGGCCGGTGGCGCATCACCGTGATGGGCCAGGGCAACCACGCGGGCACCACCGCGGTCGTCGACCGGGTCGACCCGATGATTCCCGCGGCCGCTGCCGTGCTGGCGGCCCGTCGGGCCCTGGTGAGTCATGACGGGGCCGTCGCCACCGTCGGCCGGATCAGCCCGGTGCCCGGTGGCACCAACGTGATCGCCTCCGCCGTCTCGCTCTGGCTGGACGTGCGGCACACCGACGCGTCGGTGACCGCCGCGATCGTCGATGCGATCGTCGCCGAGGTGCGTGGGGAGGCGGCCGCCGAGGGCTGCACGGTGATGGTGCAGCGCGAGTCGATGTCGGACCGGGTGGCGTTCGACCCCGGGCTGGGCCTGGAGATCTCGAGCCGGCTCGACGCCCCGGTCATCCCCACCGCGGCTGGGCACGACGCCGGGGTGTTCGCGCCGCACGTGCCCACCGCGATGCTGTTCGTCCGCAACCCGTCCGGGGTGTCCCATGCTCCGGACGAACACGCCGACGCGGCCGACTGTGCCGCCGGCGTCCAGGCACTTGCGGACGTGCTGGAGACCCTGGTCACGTGACATCAACTTTGCTGCACGGTATTTCGGAGTTGGTGACGAACGATCCGGCGGCGGGTGCGGCGCCGCTGGGGCTCATCCCGGACGCGGCTGTGATCATGCAGGACGGTCGGGTGATCTGGACCGGTCCGGCGGGGTCCGCGCCGGCCGCGGACCGGGCGGTGGATCTCGGTGGGCGGGCCGTCCTGCCCGGGTGGGTCGACTCGCACAGCCACGTCGTCTACGCCGGCGACCGCTCGGCCGAATTCACCGCGCGGATGGCCGGTCGGCCGTATCAGGCCGGCGGCATGCGGACAACGATCGAGGCCACCCGCGCCGTCGACGAGGCGACGCTGCTGGCCACCGCCCGTCGGCACCGCGCCGAGATGCTGTTGGGCGGGACCACCTGCGCCGAGACCAAGACCGGCTACGGGCTGACCGTGCCCGACGAGCGGCGGGCCGCGCGCACCGCCGCGGCCGCGGGTTTCGACGAGATCACTTTTCTGGGTGCGCACGTCGTCCCGGACGAATACGCCAGGGATCCCGACGGCTACGTCGACCTGGTGTGCGGGCCGATGCTGGACGCGCTCGCCCCCGAGGTCCGGTGGATCGATGTCTTCTGCGAGGAGGGGGCATTCGACGAGGCGCAGAGCCGCCGGGTGCTGGCCGCGGGGCTTCGCATGGGTTTGGGCCTGCGGGTGCACGGCAATCAACTCGGCACCGGGCCGGGCGTTCGGATCGCTGTCGATCTCGGCGCGGCGTCGGTCGACCACTGCACCCACCTGACCACCGCCGACATCGATGCGCTGGCCTCCTCGTCGACGGTGGCCACCCTGATGCCGGCCTGCGACCTGTCCACCCGCCAGCCGCCCGCGCCCGCGCGGGCTCTGCTCGATGCCGGCGCCCGGGTCGCGTTGGCCTCCAACTGCAACCCCGGATCCTCCTACACCTCGTCGATGAACCTGGTGGTTGCGCTGGCCGTGCTCCAGTGCGGGCTGTCGACCGCGGAGGCGGTGCATGCCGCGACCGCGGGTGGGGCCGCGGCACTGCGCCGAAACGACGTCGGTCACCTCGCCCCCGGGGCGCGGGCCGACATCCATGTGCTGGACGCGCCGAGCCACGCCTACCTGGCCTACCGGATCGGAATGCCATTGACTCACCGGGTCTTCCGGCACGGACTGGAAGCCGGCGCCTGACCGCGTCATGACGGGGTGGGGTCGGGGCGGGTGTTGCGGCAGAAGACGTCGACGGAGTCGCGCAGGCTGAAGGTTTCGCCGTGCTGCTGGGGGCGCAGGCTGTCCGGCGGGTACTGGCGTGCCGTTTCCGCGGAAACGTCCTCGGGCTCGGGCTCGCCGTGCGGGACGGTCGGCACGGGGGTGCCGTCGGGTCGGTGGAACATCCACCGCTGCGGTGTGTTCGGGTCCGGGACCAGGGTGAACCCGTCCTCATGCACGGCCCGGTGATGCCGGCCGCAGAGCAGGATCAGGTTGGCCAGATCGGTCGGCCCGCCGTCGGCCCACTGCGCCACGTGGTGGGCGTCCAGGAACTTGCGGCGGGGGCAGCCGGGGAACTGGCAGCCGGTGTCCCGCAGCCGCAGCGCCCGCCGCAGCGCGGCGGAGATCTTGCGGGTCTTGCGGCCCAGCCGCAGGTTCGCCCCCGGGTTCACC